>JAJFID010000130.1 GCA_021775325.1 Rhodospirillales bacterium | reverse complement strand
GCTTCCGCCAGATCGCCCGGCAACAATTCTACACCCAGAAAAATGAGAATCGAAATAATGAACAGTGTTACGACGCCAAACGCCAAACGTTTGGCAACCATAGCGAATAGCTTATCCATGAATTCTTACCCCGGTCATAATCCCTCGGACCTTTCCCTGCAAAAGTCGCGGCACCAACGCATCAAAAAATAAAGAGTTGGCCCGTCCCGCAAACCTGACGGCTTTAACCTGTATCAATCCGGCTAAGTCCCATCAGACGGACATTAAAGTTTTCTTTGTCATTCGCCCGAGTTCAAGTGGACCACAAAACTTGATAAAAAAACAAGCCCCCAATAAATACATGGCAGGAAGCGTATGTTGCGCCGTCCCGTCAACTACCCCTATAGCGGTATCCCAACACAGACATTCTTCACGTTAACTAGAGGAAGTATGCTGTGACCAACATCTGAAGACCTGTTATGATGTGGCAAATCCGCCATCACGAGTGTTTATTCGACAATACCGAAAACAATTTCGCCATTGTTGAGCGTATTTTGGCTACTGGTCGCCAATGTCTGAAAACGAGGAAAAAGTCATGAACGTGTTAACGAATCTGGGAACAGAACAACTGCAGGAAAAGGATAATCGGTTTATCCACCCCTGGCAGGAAATCAAGGCAATCGGCACCAGCAAACGGACGATCATCAAAAAAGCAGATGGTATCTATCTGCACGATTCCGACGGCAATCGCATGATCGATGGTCCGGCCGGTATGTGGTGCGTCAACATTGGTTATGGACGTGACGAAATGGCCGACGCTATACGCGATCAGGCCATGGAAATGCCCTACTGTTCTCCGTGGTCTGAAGGCAGCGCGCCGGCAGCCATTCTGGCGGACAAACTGGCCCAGATTTCGCCGGGTGATCTGAACAATGTCTTTCTGACAAATTCCGGATCAACCGCCGTGGACTCGGCATTACGTTTCGTCATGTTCTACAACAACGTGCTCGGGCGGCCCGGCAAGAAGCACATCATCAGTCGTCACAAGGCCTATCACGGGTCAACCTACCTGTCGTCATCGGCCGCTGGTAAGGAACGTGATAAAAGCTTCATGGATACCAACACCGAGTTATTCCATCATATCTCGGACCCAAAACCCTTTGTCCGCCCGGACGGCATGAGCGTCGAAGACTGGCTGGAGTTCCTGGTCAAGGAATTCGAAGACAAGATTCTTGAGCTTGGTGCGGACAAAGTCGCCGCCTTTATCGGCGAACCTTTGCTGGCATCCGGTGGCGTGTCTGTGCCGCCGAAAGGGTATCACAAACGGTTCCTCGACGTTTGCCGCAAGCATGATGTCCTGTACATATCTGATGAAGTAGTGACCGCGTTTGCACGCATGGGTCACTGGTTCGCGTCGGAAGACGTCTACGGCATTGTGCCTGACATCATTACCACAGCTAAGGGTTTGACGTCAGGTTATCAGCCACTGGGCGCCGCCTTGATTTCAGACCGACTGATTGAGCAGATTTCCGGCGATGATGTCGCTGACTCATACTTCTCAAACGGTTTCACTTACTCCGGTCATCCGGTTGCCTGTGCCGCAGCACTCAAGAATATCGAGATCATTGAGCGCGAAGGCATTCTGGAACATGTCCAGGAAGTTGCTCCATACTTCCAGGAACGCCTGCGCGGCCTGAGTGATCTTCCGATCGTTGCGGATATTCGGGGCGAAGGACTGCTGGGTTGTATCGAGTGCGACATCAGTGGTGGTCGCGAAGAAGACCTCGCCATGGATCACGAGATTGGCAAACGCATTGATGCACATTGCCACTCCATGGGCCTTATGCTGCGCCCGATGATCAACATGTGCGTGTTCTCACCTCCGTGCATCATCACAAAGGAACAGATCGACGAAATGTTCGACATTCTGCGCCGTGGCATCGAAGCCACCATGGAAGACGTTCGCAAGGAAGGTCTCTGGCGGGGCTAATCAGTCCAGCCGGTCCTTCGGGAAGGCTTATCTGTAGAGACAGGGCCATCGATTTACGCGGTGGCCCTTTTTCTTTGCCCGGATCGCAAACCCTCAAAAAAATATCGGCCTGTAACAGGCCGATAAGGAAAATTTGAGAGAGGGTCGACGTTGTGGCGATCTATCCACGGTGCCGATGATTAGAGTATCCATTATTTCGCAATTGTTTTCTGTGATGGCAGTCACAGTCATCAAAATTTTATGAATCAGGCCAAAATGCCGATTACACGATGTCGTATGCGATCAATGACAGAAAATCGCCCTGTTGGATAAGTCCGGGATGGTGTCGCCCGATCAGCCGACCATCCCGACCGGCAAAATACACCTGAGGGTCACGGTCTGGATGCTGCAAACAGTGCACTTGTGCCAGAGGCTGGCCCGCAGACACCTGAGCGCCCAGATCGACCAGCATTTCAAACATGCCTTCGTCGTTGCTCTGATTGAAACAACCATCGCCTGCCGTATCCATAAACTGCGTTTCCGGTCGCGTGGGAACATCGTCAGAGTCCGGCAGTATGCCCAGATGAACCAACAAACGAAGCAACCCATCTTCTGCAATGCGGACATTATCCGCGAGCGCGGTTCCACCACCGCCCAGTTCCGTGGATAGAAAAATCTTGCCCATATCCTCGACGGCGGTGTCCAGCATGCCGCGGCTATCCAGTTCCTTGAGCACAAGACTTATGGGGGCACTGAACGCCAGCATGGCATCTTTGCAGCGTTGGAAGTGCTCAGGGTCGTCCAGATGATGGATCGCCGCAAATGCCTCAAACATCAATGTTTTTCCACCGGAATGTATATCCATAACGGCGTCGCATTCCGGCAGAATGATATCATTGACGTAGTGGGATATCTGATAGGAAATTGTGCCATCGGCATTACCCGGAAAGGCCCGGTTCATGTTGACATCATCGATCGGTGATACCCGTGCACCCGCCAGCACGGCTGGGTAGTTCAGAAACGGGATTGCGATTACCCTGCCCGTCAGTACAGACGGATCAATCTTGCGCATGAGCTTCATGGCAGCAATGGGGCCTTCGTATTCGTCGCCATGGTTGCCGCCTGTAATCAACAGTGTCGGTCCGGCGCCATTCCTGGCAACGGAGACCGGAATACGCAATGCGCCCCACGCTGAGTCATTTCTCGAATAGGGTGTGTCCAGATAGCCGAACTGCTTGCCGTCCTTACTCAAATCGATACTTGGTTGAATCTTTGACTTGATGCTCACGAATGGGGCCTCCCCGGGAATTATCAATCTATGCGGACTGGACATACGAGTCTGCTGTTCAGGTGAGTACCTGATAATGATTTCCGGCGTCACACAAGCGTTTTTGGTGTAGCTTCTTGCGGCTTGGTGATTGACAGATACCGTCCGCGTCACCATCTTACGGGTCAATAGCGGTGCCTTTTTGGACCGTCAGACTCCGGCGCCTCATCCACGAGGGCCACACACGGTATTCTCGCTCAGGAATGGAGGAGCCCCGTCATGACCAGAACCTCAGGTTTTAACAGTCCGCTCTTGCTCGGTTTTGACCATCTGGAACGCATGCTTGACCGTGTTTCCAAGACGTCCGCAGAGGGTTATCCGCCCTATAACATCGAACAGACCGGCGAGTACAAGCTTCGCATAACGCTTGCTGTTGCGGGTTTCTCGATGAAGGATCTGCAAGTGACCGTTGAAGACAATCAACTGGTCGTTCGTGGACGAAACCATGAAGACGAATCGGAACGAATGTTCATCCACCGTGGTATTGCTGCACGACAGTTCCAGCGTAGTTTTGTGCTGGCCGAGGGCATAGATATTCTGGGCGCATCTCTGGAGGACGGACTGCTGAATGTTGATCTGGAGCAATACATTCCAGAACCCGAAGTCCGCACTATCGAGATCACCAAAGGTGAAAAGAACAAGAAACTGGCCACTCGCAAGACAAAAACCATTGAACTGACAACCGAGGACTGACCATGTCTCAAAAATTCCGAAAAACACCGAGACCGAGCCGTGCGCTCAGGCTGTCGACGCAGGACTTTGCCTTGTGGGGCCTTGATCAGGCCGCCTACGTCCGACCGGCGTCAGGAGATTCCGTGTTGTCTGACGGCGAAACCAGATACACCGTCTACGCCGCAGATGGCAGGACGCTGGGCACACTGGAATCCCGTGATCACGCGATTGCTGCCATTCTGGGCCAGGGCATGGAGCCACTGAGCGTTCACTAGAACTCGTTGCATCAAGATTTTAAATACTGCTGAACAGGCTTGTAACTCTGGCGATGATGGGGCGTGACACCGAGATGGCGTAACGCCATCTGGTGCTGAGGTGTACCGTAACCGGCATTCGTCTCCCAACCGTAACCCGGAAACTTCACCGCCAGGTCCGACATGATGCGGTCCCGCGTTACTTTCGCCACAATGGAGGCCGCAGCAATGGAAACACTCCTGGTGTCGCCTTTGACGACTGTTTCGAGCGGGCACGAAAGAATGGGTTCCTGGTTGCCATCCACCAGGGCATAATCTGCCTTCACTGGCAGCTCAGCAACAGCGCGGGCCATTGCCATTAACGTTGCCTGCAGAATGTTGTGAATGTCAATTTCCGCGACGTCCGATAAACCCACGCCCAAGTGAACCGCCGAACATCCTGACAGTTGCTCATAAAGGTTATCCCGACGGCCGGGTGTCAGTTTTTTGGAATCGTCCAGTGCATCAAGTAATTCGGTCGGCATTTGGGCCAGATCCAGCACGGCCGCTCCGGCAACAACGGGTCCTGCCCACGGGCCGCGACCGGCTTCATCAATGCCGACAATACATTTTGAGCCATTGGCGCGCGCAGCATCCTCGAACGAGGTGTCAGGCACTGCCGGCATCCTTCTTCTTACGGGGTTTGCGTGTGCGTTTTGGGCTCGCGTTCCTGACAGGCGGTTTCTGTTCGTTAACCATCGAGCCGTCCGTCTCGGGCCCATGTGTCTTTGGATCATCTGACTTTGTATCGTCTGGCGTTGGCTCTTCTGGCGCTGGCAGTTGGGAAACGTCGGCATTTTCGTTCGACGGCGGTGTGGATACAGCACCAGCATCGGTAATTCCGCTTGCTTTCTCTTTTCGTCGCCGTTGCCACTCCTCGCGAATCAAATCGAGACGAATGGCCATTCGTCTGAATGTGCGCCGAGTCGAAGACCGTGCTCCACCCAGGGTTTCAGCAAGCATCTCGCCTTCCCGTGCATACACAGACTTCATAATATCCAGCGCAGACTCCCGGCCATCAACGGCCAGATTTTGCAACCGCCTTGCGGTCAGGACGATTAACGGGCTAAGGGCCAGACTCAGCACCGTGACGGCAACCACCATGCGGGAATCATCGGCATTAATCAGGCCGGAATCCACACCGATGCGCGACAACAGGAATGAAAACTCTCCAATCTGGGTTAACATCATCCCGGCCATAAAGGCATGAGGCCAGGTCTGTCCCTGCAGCCTGAGTGCGCCCACATTGAGCACTGTCTTGAACACAACCACCACAAAAAACAGGGCAGCCACTGTTCCCAAGTTCTCCCAGATAAACCCCAGATCGAGCAGTAACCCGATGGACAGGAAAAACACCATCATCAGAATACTCTGGATGGGCTTGGCCGCCTCAAGCATCTCGTGGCGTTCGTGTGACCCACCAATAACCAGACCGGCGATAAAAGCACCATAAGCCGGAGACAAACCGAGCAAACCTGATATTGATGCCCCGGCAAAGCAGAATGCTAACGCTGCCAGTGGTTTCAGATCTTCGTGTCCGGCAACGATGGCGGAGAATGGCAGGCGCAACTTTGTGCCACCGCTGAGGTACCAGATCAGTGCCGCCAGCACGGCAATTGAGCCGATGATTTTTGGAACGGCAGCCCAGTCAAAAGAGCCGCCAACACCATCGGGCCCGGCCTGCATAGCCCCCAGTGACGAGACGATCAGCATCATGGGCACCACGGCCAAATCCTGGGCAATCAGGACACCCACCGTGATTGTACCGGTCCTGTTCCTGAGTTCACCGATATCAGCAAGGACTTTGATGGCAACCGCCGTGGACGACAACGCCACCACAAATCCCAGCAGGATAGTCAGGCCAATGGACCAGTCAAAAAACTTCCAGAAAATTAGCATGACACCCGTGGATGCACCGATCTGGATCAGTGTGGTCAGTACCGCCAGACGCCAGATACTGCGAAAGGCACGTAGTGACAACTCCATGCCCACCACATACAACAGCAATAGCACGCCCATTTCGGCCAGCACATCGATCTGGTCACGGTCGGTAACGAGGGCGAAGGCGGATGGACCCAGTAACACACCGGCAAGGATGTAACCGACGATGGCGGGCTGGCGCAGGCGTTCCATAAAAATGCCGCATCCCATTGCTGCCAGTGCAACAAGCGCTATCTCGGTTAGTCCTGAATGGGCAACAGTTGATTCCATGGAACCATATTATACAGAGATTGTTGCCAGAATGTGACCATCACCACACCAAACAACTAATTATTGTTGGCATCCTCAATAATCCGGATATCCGGGTCCAGCGTAATCCAGGGTTGAGCGTGTTTACACATAACGGCACGTTCGGGTTTCGGGAAGGATGGATCAAAAAAGGCACCGCCCGAAATGCCTGTATGTCCGGGATGCCATTCTGTCGTCCAATGGGTGCCGCCACTGCAAACAGGGCAGAAATAATAGTAAAGCATTTTACCACCGTCCTGCTCCCGCTCGTAGCAGGTCGTTTTACCGATAATTTCCAGAACCTGTTCATCGGCAAAGTAAGCACTGACCCCCAGCACGGAACCCGTGCGCCGCTGGCAAAACTCGCAGTGACACACAGCAACAAGGTCCGGATCACCATCAACCCGAATGGTGAGTCCGCCGCAGTTGCATTGCGCTGTTCTGATCAACGCCGTCCCCTTTCTGGCTCATCCAAATGTGGTATTGTACAGTTTACTGTAGGCATCATAGGAACTGTAACATGGGAAACAAGAAACACGCCTTTTCCGTCACAGACGTGGAAAAGACATCGGGCACAGGATATCCGCCGCCTTTCAATGAAATTGCCAACGGGCGGTACAAGGCCAAGGTTGGTGATCACGCCGGGCTGTCCCAATACGGCGTCAACATTGTCACACTTCCTCCTGGATCCGGGTCTGCACAACGCCACTGGCATGAACAGGAAGAGGAGTTTACCTACATGATATCCGGCGAAGTTGTTCTGATTACCGATGATGGCGAAGAAACAATCACTGCCGGGATGATGATGGGCTGGCCCGCGAATGTTGCCAATGGCCATCATCTGGTCAACAGATCGGATCAGGATGCCGTTTACATGGAAGTCGGAACCCGGGTCCGTGACGAAGTCTGTCATTACCCGGATATTGACCTGCATCTGATGATGATCGATGGCGAAGATGAATTCCAGCATAAAGACGGAACACCCTATTGATGCCTGAATTTACTGTACTGATCCCGTTTGCGCTGGCTTGCCTGGCGCTTTATGTGACGCCCGGCGCTGACATGACTTATATCATCGTGCGTACCGCACAGTATGGATTCCGCACTGGTGTTGTTTGCGGGCTGGCTGTTTTTGTCGGCATTCTGGTCCACATCATGGTCGCCGGCATTGGCGTCGCCGCGATTCTAAGCACTTCACAAACAGCATTCATGGTTATCAAGTACGCGGGCGCTGTCTATCTGCTGTACCTGGCCTTCCGGCTGATACGGGACAACAAGGAAAGCGAAAAACAAGAGACGGGTGAATTTGTCCCAGATCTGCGGATTTTCTGGGAAGGCGTGCTGGTCAATGTACTCAACCCCAAGATCAGTCTGTTCATGCTGGCCTTCCTTCCCCAGTTCATTGACGCGTCCAAAGGCGGTGCGTTTTTTCAATTCCTGTTACTGGGAATGATGTTTAACGTGGGTGGCCTGATCTGGAGTGTTCTTTTGGTGTTCAGTGTCACACACATACGCCAGAAGCAGTTTGTCACCAAAGGCATGAAAACAGCGTTGCGCTGGCTGGCGGCCAGTGTCCTCGGTGGTCTTGCTGTGCGTCTGGCAGTTACCGACCGTTAACCACATTGTTACCTGGAATCGTTTAACAGATCGCCGCTGCGTACAAGATCGACGACCGGACCAATTCTGAAAATTTCTTCACCTTCGGTATGTATGGGCAACAGGGGTTGTATGCATTCAACAACACGCCTGACACCCTCACCAAGAGACTCCGGTTCCACACGCCGCCGCAGGATTGCCCAGACAGAGATTATTATTTCAACCGTCACAATTTTCCAGGCTGCATCAATCAAGCGGCTTAGATCGTGTACGGTATGCAAGGCATAACCGGCTGTGTCCTCCACGCCGTCGGCCACCTGACCGACTGAAATAAGCAGATGCGGTGATGCCCATATCTTGGCAGAGGCAATCAGAGAGGCCGCTATATGCCCAAGATTTAGGAACTGTACGCCACCCATGGCGGAGCCTTCTTCCGACAATCCTGTCGGCAGACCTGAAAAGGCGGGCCACTGTTGTTTATGCAACCGTTCCCCGGACACATCACAAACTTTCGCCAGCGCCTGACGAAGATTATCTATCGCGAGCGTCATGCCGGTAGAATCCATATTCCCCTGGCTGATGGCCCAACCCGTATCCACGTCGATAATCGGATTATCGTGGACAGCATTCAGTTCCGTCGTCCAGACATCCCGTGCTCGCACGTAGACTTCCCATGCCGCGCCGTGAACCTGACTGGCGCACCGGAAACTCAGCGGATCCTGAAGGAACCTGGGTTCCCCGGTCTGCCAGAGAACAGACTCAGCCAAGATCCGCCGCATGGCCCTGGCAGATTTCACCTGTCCCTCTCTGCGATGTGTGGCATTCGCCTGTTCTGATACAGCCCAGGGATTACCCCTAAACCCTTCAAGTGACACGGCTGCCGTCACGTCGAACATTGACAGCAGCCGCTCCGCCTCACTCAGTTGTTCGGCACCTGTAGACAAGGATACAGCATTGGAATTGATCAGCGAAATCGCCTCTTTTGCCCGTGGCAGACCGTTTGCTTTTGCCTCTTCCGATGACAACAGCCAATGGGCGATCTGTGCCAGCGGCACCAGATCCGATGCCCCGACCGAGCCGCTGGCATCGATTTCCGGCATGTCGCCCGTATTGATTCTGTTTATCAGTAATCGAACCAGATCTTCCGATACACCGGAGAACCCGCTCCCGAAAGCGTTCGCCATATAGATCAACACGGCCCGCACTGTTTCTGGTTTAAGAGTAGGTCCCGGCACTCTTGTGGCATGAGCCTTAATGAGGCGTTCGTTGTAACTGGCCACGGCATCGCTCGAAACCGTGAAGTCTTTTTGGGATCCAACGCCGGTTGTCACGCCATAGGCCGCCTGACCACTCTCGACAATGTCATCAACGATCCTGCGTGACGCAAGGATACGCGCCCAGGCATCTTCCGACAGGGCGACGTCGCGACCGGACTGCGCCGTCTCGACGAGCAGTCCAGGGGAAAGACTCTCGCCATCAAGGACGAGCGGATCGGAAACCTGTTTCATATTCATTCAATTCTCTTGTTGATCCAGGCAGCACCAGTTTACCGGATGTGGTCTCTAGACGTCTTCCCAGGGGAATGTATCAAGCCGTTCAACGCCATCCGCCGTCACCAGTACCTGTGTTTCCAGCTTGATTGATTCACTGCCTTCCTCGGCGATCAGGCTTTCCACGCAGAGCACCATGCCCTCCTCGAGTTCCACATCGTAGGCACTGTCAAAATCAGGATGCAAAAGAATGACGGGCCATTCATCACACAGGCCAACACCATGAGCCGCCAAAGAGTACCGGTAGTCCACATGCTTTGACGGGATTTGCCAGGATTTTTCGTTGAACTCCCGGCTGGTGACGCCCGGTCTGATCAACGCCAAATTGTGCTCAATCTGTTCAAGAGCCGTCGCATAAATCCTCTTTTGCGTATCATTCATTTGTGTATGGCCGCAGGTCCACGAGCGCGACAAATCAGCGCAATATCCGTATGGCCCAATCAAGTCCGTATCGAAGGAAATCATCTCGCCTTCATGACAGACGCGGTCACTGCACTCGGCGTACCAGGGGTTGGTATGATCTCCGCAGGCAAAAAGTCGTGTCTCACACCACTCACCACCGGAACGAATATTTTCGTAATGCAGTTCGGCCCAGATTTCCTGTTCCGTCCTGCCCGGGATAGAATTCTCATACATGCGGGCCATGCCGGCCTCACACACCCGAACCGTCCAGCGCATGAGGTCAATTTCATCCGCATTCTTGATGGCGCGGGCCCGTTCGGTCAGTTCCTGACCTTCAACGTGAACAAGTTGCCGGTCTTCCAGCGCCTTGAGACCCAATGGCTCCACCTTGTCGACAGCAATCCGGCGATTGCCGCCACCATATTCACGCACCAGATCGGCTATCTCGTCGGCCCATAATCCGACGAACTCTTCCGAGCGGTCGCCGGTCGACATGTAAATCCAGCCTATGGCTCTCCTCACCTCATCGACGCCCGGCATACTATTGCTCAGATGTTCACAACCCTTGAACTCGAACATTACAGTCGGGCCATCAGCAAAAACCAGAGCGTACCGAACTGCATTGTGCAGCGTCCAGAGCTGCATATTGGAGGTGTCCGTCGCATAGCGTATATTTACAGGATCATAGAGCAGGATAGCAGCACAGTCGTGTTGATGGAGCTGTTGCCGAAGCCGGCCCAGGCGGTAGGACCGTGCGTTATCCAATACAGTGGGCGACAAGGGGCTCTTGAGCGGCTTGTCCATACCTTCACTGTTTAAATATTCTCGCTTTCTGGGGTCAGAAAAAATTTTCACGGCCGTCCACTTTCTGTCGTTATATGAGGGAACGGAACGTCTCACCCCCAATTAACACAGTCAAATGAACAAAATTTGTCAGAAGAGACGCAGTTGCGATCCTGGCCGAACGGGTCCTTTGAACTGGCTTGTATCCAGTGGCATTTGACCTGCTTCGCGCTTGTTCAGGCCCATACGTTTACAGGCAAGTGAAAAACGCCTGCCCAGCAACTGGGCATATTCACCTGTACCGGTCATTCGTGTCTCGAAGTCTGACTCATACAACGCACCGTGTCGCGCGTCGCGAATATGATTCAGGACCCGGTCGGCCCGGTCTGGCACGTGTTCTGCAAGCCAGTCCGCGAACAGTTCCTTGATTTCAAGGGGAAGTCGCAGAAGGATATAGGCGGCATCACGGACGCCATGATCCACAGCAGCCTTCATGATGTTTTCAAGTTCGTGATCATTAAGCTGCGGAATCATGGGCGCAGCCATGAGCGATACCGGCACGCCGGCTTCCGAAAGCGTCGTTATAGCCTCAAGTCGTTTTTGCGGTGTCGAGGCGCGCGGTTCCATTTTTCGCGCCAGATCGCGGTCCAGTGTGGTCACTGATATGCCAACGGCAGCCAGCCCTCGCCCGGCCATTTCTGCCAGAATATCCAGGTCACGCAACACATTCGCCGACTTGGTTGTAATGGCAACGGGTTGATTGCATTCAGACATGACCGTCAGAAGATCCCGCGTTATTTTCCAGTCCCGTTCTATCGGTTGATACGGGTCCGTGTTCGCACCCAGCATAATCGGCAAACACTTGTATGATGGTTTTGCCAACTCCCGCTCCAGCGCTTCCGCCGCATTAGGTTTTGCGAACAGTCGGCTTTCAAAATCGAGACCGGGAGATAGCCCCGCATAGGCGTGGCTGGGACGGGCATAACAATAGACGCAACCGTGTTCACATCCCCGGTACGGATTGATCGACTGATCAAATGGAATATCTGGTGAAGAATTCCTCGAAATAATCGTCTTGCAAAATTCTTCCGTTACAATTGTTCGGAGCGTCGGCGCATCTTCTGACACTGGATCCCAGTTCTCGACCTCCCAGCCATCGTGTGTCCCATGACGAGACCGGTTCTCAAAACGACCGGAATTATTTGTCGTTGCGCCACGCCCTTTTCGCGCCCCACTCATGATAGCTACAGAATTGTTCATCACGTGAGTGTACATCATTGTGACAGAACAAACAAAGAACATTTGAAGCCGGAGAGCAACATTGGTTGCTCTTTACAATGTCTTCAGTCAGATTCCATCAGACAACAGGGCGTCGACATGACCGCCCAAAATTACCGAACCAGGGTTTTGACCAAATCATGCTGAGTATCGTGATTCCAACGCTTCAGGCTGAGCACACGCTCCACGAAACCCTTGCATCATGTACGGTTTCTGTTCTGGAGTCCGAAATTATCATCGCTGATGGTGGATCGACGGATGCCACCCTGTCCATGGCCAGACAAAACGGCGCGACAGTTGTTAACAGCCAACCCGGACGTGGCGTTCAACTGGCAACCGGCGCCGCCGCAGCCAAAGGTGACTGGCTGTTGTTTCTGCACGCAGATTCGTATCTGTCGTCCGGTTGGGAAACTCATGTGTCGGAGTTCTCCAATGATCGAGCAAACAGGTTCCGGGCTGCGGTTTTCGACTTGTTCCTTGATGATGCTAATCCACAGGCCAGAAGACTGGAACGACTGGTAAGATGGCGCACCAGATTTCTGGCCCTGCCATATGGTGATCAGGGATTGCTTATCAGCAGAGCATTCTATGATGGTCTCGGCGGGTTTCGGCCAATCCCGGTTATGGAGGATGTGGACTTCATCCGTCGGGTTGGGCGGGCATACTTGCGTGTGCTGGATTGCCATATCACCACGTCCGCCGCGAAGTATCAACGCGATGGATACTGGAAACGGCCGCTCAGAAATCTGGGATTGATGTGCCTGTACAGATTGGGAATACCGCCAACGAAACTCGCTGAACTGTACAAATGAACAGCTCTCGCCCGGAACGTCGGCATTTGGTAATATACGCCAAGGCACCCCGGTTGGGCCGGGTCAAATCACGGCTGGCAAGGGATATCGGCGTCGTACCCGCGTGGCAGTTTTATCGACAGAATTTGCATCGGCTTGTCCGTCGAATGTCGCAAGACACGAGATGGAAATTATGGGTTGCGGTAACACCGGACAAAACCCCCACACCATTCAGCCATTACAAAACGATGTCCCGCATTGATCAGGGGACTGGTGATCTGGGTGATCGCATGGCGCGAACAATGTCAACGCTGCCGCCTGGACCTGTTGTAATCATAGGAACCGACATTCCGGAAATTCAACGATCAGATATCTGGCAGGCTTTTCGAAATCTGGGACATCATGACGCCGTCATAGGGCCTGCAACTGATGGCGGATACTGGATGATCGGTCTCAAACGCAAACCTCATATTCCCGATCTGTTTTCCCGGGTACGCTGGTCGACCGCCCATGCAATGTCAGACACGCTCACGAACTTGGACGGGCGCGGACGCACCATACATATGTTGCGGGAACTGGAAGATGTGGATGACGCCGCGTCTTATGATCGTTGGCGCGACAAGGTCCGTTAGAGGTGCTCACGTAGGCGCGGCATCAGCTCGACAAAATTACAGGGTTTGAATCTGATATCCAGTTGGTGAACCAGGATATCGTCCCAGGCATCCTTACAGGCACCGGGAGAACCCGGCAGTACAAAAATGTACGTGCCGTTGACCACGCCTGCTGCGGCGCGGGACTGTATGGTAGAGGTATTGATCTTTTGGTAACTGATCCAGCGAAACAGTTCGCCAAATCCCGGAATGTCTTTCTCTGCAACCTCGGCCAATGCCTCGGGTGTAACATCGCGCCCGGTTACGCCCGTACCGCCCGTTGACAGAATGACTTCGATACCAGGATCGTCGCCCCATTCGCGGAACTTGGCGGCAATTGTCGCCTGATCGTCCTTGATAATTGCGCGGTCAGCGAGAAAATGACCCGCATCCTGCAGTCGCTGAACCAGGGTGTCACCGGAACGGTCATCTTCCAGCGTGCGGCTATCGGAGACAGTAACCACCGCCATGTTGACAGCCTGAAATGACCGCTCAGTCATTTATCGCGCTTTCCGTCTGGGCCACCTGTTCGGTCAAGTTGGATACTGACGTATAGACCGGCCATTCGCCACTGGCCAAAGCCGTCAGCGACGGCGCGTCCTGATTGAAACGGTCCCTGTAAATCCAGAGATTGGCCAGAACGCGCTCCACAAATATTCGGGTTTCGCGTGCCGGTATTGTTTCGATGAACAACAATGGATCGTCTTGAAAATCTATGGTTCGACGCCACTTGTTTAGATTTCCCGGGCCACCGGTCCATGCCGC
>JAJFID010000129.1 GCA_021775325.1 Rhodospirillales bacterium | reverse complement strand
AGAGGAAAATTCTGTCCCAAATTTGCCTCACCGCTATCAAGACGAGCGGTCATTAGAACAGCTGCCACCGCTGTAATCCCGCCACATATAACGTAGGCCAAGAACAAATACAGGCGGGTATTAATACCCGATAGAAGAGCCGCCTTCTGGTTTCCACCTAAAGCATAGATATACTTACCCATTTTTGTCCTAGCGAGGATGATGTACATCAGAATACAAAATCCCGCCGCGAAGAACGTTGGAACAGCGATCCCACCGATCAAACCATAACCGAACACTTCGCCAAACTCCTGAGGCATTCCGTAGATCGGCACACCGGCGGTAAGCTTCAACGCCAATCCAAACACAATAGTTGACATCGCGAGTGTCATTATGAACGGCGGCACGTGGAAAAAAGCGATCCCAACCCCATTTATGGCACCAATGGTGATGCCAACAACTAAACCCGCTAGGCTGCCCAACAATATAGTGACCCAAATCGACTCTGGTTCAACCTTCAGGTAAGAGACCATCACCATTGCAGTTATAACTGAGGTCATAGCAAAGATTGAACCTACAGAGAGATCCAGTCCTGCCGTCAACAAGGCGACCATTTGACCCAATGCGACTAAAACCAGATAGGTGGCCTGTCGGCCGATTAGCATAATATTGTAGTTGGTTAGGAATGAGTCAGACCACCCCGCGAAAATAAGAACTGCACCAAATAGGAACCATGGCAAGATTCCCCCCTTCACGAATACTAGTTTTAGAACTCGTAGGAAGGGGGACTCGGGTTTCTTGTTTGTGACAGTTTCATTTCTTGTCATTGATTATTTCCAGCGTTACTAGAATTAAATTCAATCAGGTGGGCCAGATAAAAAGTATAGAACTAACTCTCCGTTTGTGGCTGTAAAAATTCACACAGATTCAGCAAGAGCTGCCCAGGCAAATTTGCGATATCGCGATTCGCCGCACAGTTTCGATGGGGCGTAGTTACACAGGCCCCACACGATCAAATGACGATACATCTTTTGACTGGGTCAAACTCTTTGGGATAACAAAGATATGCGTGACCACCAACGTACAATGAAAGAAAGACGGTGGTGATCACGCATTAATACCCTAAGTGTCTATGTAGTACTGCGACCCTTATTCCACTTGGAATACGGGTTCGAAATCAGCCGGCGCTAAGGTTGTGGACGAATCAAACGCGCCATAGTCACCTTTCTCTACAACCGAAAGCTTAGGACCAATATGTTCAGAAATCCGATCTGGATCTCCATATGCAGGGGCCCCTCCAGTAACAAAATCAATGCCCTCAAGTATCCTTACGGCCTGATCGACTGCTACTCGTGCTGTTACGACTGGTTGGTCTGAAGGCGCAGCCTCAACGTTGCCGCGTTTTATCTGCAGATCAATTCCAGGGGTGATGTACCATGCGACCAATTGAAGGTCTTTAAATCCCCTGTCTCTTTTTACCTGAATAGCACCTTCAATTGCCGGAGCATTGCCGATGATATAGTCCAGTTCTGTCTCGCCACCTGACGAGTTTGCCTGAATAACATTCTCGACCAGCCCCATCTGCGTCTCTTTTCCTGTATCCGCAAATCCGCCGTGAACCAATTCAACGTCAGTGCCTTCAAATGCAATGTTGCAACCCTTCTCTCCCGCTAGTACCCAACCGGCACCTGGAGGTCCGGGTAGCCAGGCAGCTTTCACCTTGCCACTACCTTTAGGGTGTTTCTGAGCAACCCAGTTGCATGTGTTGTAACCCATGGCGACATAACTGGCCAAAGACTTGGCATCTGTTGCGGTCGCTACCCCATTTACCCAGTCAATAACAGGGATCCCCTTTTCACGAATTGAATTTACCAACCCGACAGATCCCTCGCGGGTAATAGCCGCCATAATTACGGCGTCCGCCCCATCGGCTACACAACTCTCGACTTGGGCAAGTTGCTTGTCAGGATTTGAGTAACCTCCAGCCTCAAAGACGTTCACCGCGACGCCAAGCCTCCTGGCTTCATCAACAATGCCGTAATTCTGAGCAAGCCACCATGAGTCTTTCAGGTGCGGCATCGATACACAAAGCGTCCACTTCTTAGTCACCTGCTCCGGTTTTAGAGGGATATACTGATACGTTTTCCGGTTTGCATCGTTGTTACTTACTGCATCCCAACACTCTGCCGCATCGGCACCAGTACAGGCGGGGTTCCAAGCCTCAACAGGATAACCAACTTCTGGATCATAAGCCTGGGCAGTGCCCACGAGCCCATAGGCAACAAACACGACTGCAACCGCGCAAACTGTTAACCGTTCGATCATATTAATCATTTTTTTCACTTTCACGCCCTCCTATCAATTAATTCATTGAAGTATATATTCGTCAGATTGGCTTACTCCATAGCATCACTTTGCTTGGTGATCGGGCCTCAATCCCCTTCAATAAGCCGCTCACGAATTATCTCTTTTCCCGGATACCAAGGTATCTGTTATAAGCAATCTAAATTTAGAATACAATATTCATTAATGATATCGAATACAATATTCATTATTTCGGTTAGCCATAAAGTTTCCTTGTTGGCTAATTGCGATGATTGAATCAGTCATGGGATTGGTAAGACGATCACAGATTATACGGATACTTGCGATATCTGGCATCTGACTTGGTACCACTTGATTACTAACATGGCATGATCGCATAGGGCATGGTTTCACCAATTTGTGAGCCCTTTGAATTTGCCAATTTGAAACAGTGGACGTGAACTGTCCGATCGTGACATTTAACGCATGGATGTAACGCGACAATTGGACCGCTTTGTCCCAAGCTGATTGATATCGTGCCGCAATGCCATTTAACTATTCAACCAAACCCTGTGTATCATCAGTTGTTTCAGGCTGGGACTGCGTCAGTTATTTTCTTGCTAATGGAATCGAGTAGGCGATCTCTTGTGTTCTGACAATGTGCCCGCGTTAAGGCCCCAGCCAAATCCGAGTCTTTGGCTTTAAGTGCTTCCACAATATCCCGATGTTCACCTTGAGCATACTCAAAGTTTTGAGCCATTGAAGCATCTGCACGAACATACCTTTCCACTGACGCCCTAACCGTACTCGCAATTCTGCACAAGTGTTGGCGCCCACTTGATAAGTTTACTCTCTCATGGAACGCACGGTTTAATGCTGCCCATCGCGCTACCGCCTCTGGATCAAAATCTATGATCTCATCCAATTGCCGCAGAATATCTTCGACAGCCTCAATATCCTCCTCAGTTCGACTAATCGCGGCGAGCGAAGCGGCATGTCCCTCAAGCAACATCCTGATATCAAAAATTTCTCTGATTTCCTCGAGATCAAGCGCTGAGACGACATAACCACGACGCGGGCGAAGTACTATTAAGCCCTCACTCTCCAAAAGCTTTAACGCCTCGCGTACAGGCACCCTACTTACCTGGAATTTTTCCGCAATTTGTTCTTGTCGCAGAGCCGCCCCTGGCAGCAACTCGCCTGTAATGATTGAATTTCGCAAGTGATCGGAAATGAGCTCTGGTAGACTAACCAAAGTTTCCCGTAATACTGGAGTAATCTCACTCATGATAACCATATTCCGTAATCAGAGGTGACGCTTCCCAGGCACCCTGAATGGTTGTATGCGTTCTGAATGCAAGCCAAACCTCGTGCAACCGTGATTCAGAAATCAAGTAGTAATCAGGATAGGCATATTTGGTTTCAAATTGACAGACAGAATAGTTTTTTGTGCTCTACCCCATTGACGAACCACACAATTTCTTAATCAAGGCTTTAAATCAAATTATGGAAATTGCGAATATGTGGCAGTTTCAAGATTAATATTCGCACACTGTCATACCCCGACAGTGGTCATAAAAGATCAAAAACTGAAGGCTGATCGCGCATTATCCCTAATTCTTTCATTTATTCAGCATTTACACGGTATCCCAAATGCCGGATGTAAACCGAGTAAATTTCGCCGCAACACCAACGTTAACTTGTAAATTTGTCACCGCCGACATCGCTGTCATCCAATGGCAAAATATAACGGTTCGTTTGATTAATGAATATTGTATTCTATTTTAAAAAAGTATGCGATGCTTTAATTTGTGATTGAAGAAAATGGAGGAAGCCATGCCAGTACTGAGACCTACTAAGATTGAGGGAGAGGTTCTCATGGTGTTAGTCAATGGGCGACGTGATGAGGGTGTGATCGCAACAGAACGCACGGGTTCCGTAGTTGTTAATTATGAGGGATTTGTAGGTGACTCTCATTCAGGTTTTACACGGCGCTCTTGTGACAGGGTGCGTC
The DNA here is from genome assembly GCA_021775325.1 of Rhodospirillales bacterium. GTDB lineage: Bacteria > Pseudomonadota > Alphaproteobacteria > Rhodospirillales > Casp-alpha2 > JABJGO01. Next base: position 6,610 of record JAJFID010000129.1, on the reverse strand, counting down.
GACAATACAAGGAAGGCACTGAAATTCGCAATACTCGGCAAATTTCACTTATCTCCATTGAAGAACTAGAAATTATTGCTCGCAACATGGGTCTGCCAAAGTTACAGCCAGAATGGCTGGGCGCAAATCTTTTGATATCTGGCATTCCGGATTTCACGTTACTGCCACCATCATCCCGATTAATGTTCCCTGACGGCACCTCCCTCGTTGTGGATATGGAAAACGAACCCTGTAAGTATCCAGGTGACGTTATTGAGGAACACCATACCGGGTATGGAGGGCTTTTCGCCAAGAATGCTATTAATCTTCGCGGCGTCACAGCATGGGTCGAACGCGAAGGAACTATTAATGAGGGTGATAAAGTATCCCTTCATGTCCCCCCACAGCGGATATACGATTTTAAACGAGAAACATCCTCAGCTTAATCACGTCAGGTAGTTATGTCCGACGGGTCTCTTGCACTGAGCTCAAAGGTAGATTTGCCGACAAGCCGACCTTCTACGTTTTGCTCTCAAGGGATCTGATGTCGCGCCACATGAGAATGTCATGGTTGGTGATCGTAGCCATGACAGGGTAGTGCCAATCAAAAACGGAACAGTGGTAGTTGGAGTGCTTTGACGATCGAAGAAAAATGGATCTGTTTTGAGGAACAAACGTCAACCATTTCGTTAGTTTCTGGAAGTTTTGAAAGCTGCGTTTGTTGATAGATCAAGACTCAGCATAGTAACAACAAGTCAGGAGTATAGTTTATGTTCCAGCCATTTTTGTTCGCTTCAGTTGCAGCGATTGGAAATTCGATTTTCGTGTATGCGCAACGTAGTGCAACCTATTCAGAAAACCCTTTCTTATTTGTATGTGCCTCGGTGCTTGTATGCCTCGCAATGCTTACCCTTGCTAGTTTAGTATATAAAACTCCGGGTGATGGCAATTATCTGTTCGAGAATTGGATAACAATTGCTATTAGTGGCATTGGCCTATTCATAACATTCCTAGGTTTTTTTCTTCTCTACAACAAGTTTGGAGCATCTCAGTTCTCGCTTTATGCCGTCATCTCTATCTTGACCACCAGTTTTGGGGTGGGAATTTTGATCTTCCGCGAACCTTTTAACATTTATCAGTTTTTTGGAATTGTCTTGGCTGTCCTCTCCATTGTTGTGTTTGCCTTTGGAAAGGCGAAGGCAATATAGGCCCAAGGTGCCTAACACCAACGCTCAAGGTACAAATTGGCACATTTTCCCATTCTGCCGATCGCAGACATGCCAACTTGTACTGATTTATGCCCGCATGAACACTGACAACAGGCATGTTCCACCTTCTTTCTACATGTCCAAGAACAGCCAGAAGGAACAAGACTACGCGATCAAAATTGGTCACAAAATGTTGCCGCATCTGACGTTAAGCCCGACTTCCCACCCTCATTGGCTGAAACCTTCAAGGTGTGTAATCACTTCAGATTATGGTAACGTCTTTGGATACCCTGATCTGGTTGATTCTGCCATGTCGTGCGGGACTTGGTGAACTACTTATAAAGCGTTAGATATATGCATAATTTGAGATTGGTAAGTGCTGAAGTATGTCCGTTTGCACAACGGACCCTGATGTTACTGGCGGAAAAAGGTCTCGCGTATGACCTCGATGAGGTCGACTTGGCAAACAAACCCGTTTGGTTTGATGCCGTCTCTCCATATAGCAAGGTTCCTGTTCTTGTTCACGGTGATGTCACTGTGTATGAGTCTGCAATCATCAATGAATACCTCGACGAAACATTTCCTGAACCAGCAATGATGCCTTCATCGCCAGCTCAACGAGCCGACGCCAGAATTTCGATTGATTTTGACAATGTAAAATTTGTTCCATTGTTCTACAAAGTGCTGCTTGCAAAAGACCCTGACACCCGGAACACCTGCGCCGATGCACTGGTTGACGCATTGTTGTTCATGGAGAAAAATGTCCTGGCTAAACGTGTTGATGGTCCTTACTGGATGGGGGAAACTGTGTCACTTGCCGATATGGCTTTGTACCCTCATTTTGAGCGAATTGCTGTACTAGAGCATTATCGGGGGATTACCATCCCGGACCAGTGCGGTGCATTACGAGAATGGATACTGGCCGTAGGAGAACGGCCCAGTGCGCAAGGTACATCACACGGGATTGACTATCATATTGACGCATACTCCCGCTATGCGGACGGAACGGCGAATGGGTCTACCGCTAAAGACATGCGCACATAGGGGGCGTGCACTCCGGTCACTGACCAACCACCAACTAACGCAATTTACATGATGAGGTTTGGCTAAACCATGGCAAAACGCCCCGCAAAAAACAAAAGCAGCGACATAATAAACAAATCACAAGCCACGATGGTTCCAAGGTCCACTCAACAAAGTCTCGACAACCTCAGTCGACAAATTCTGATCCTGTTACAGGAAGATGGGCGTCGATCGTATTCCTCCATTGCGCGTGAACTGAACGTATCAGAAGGAGCTGTTCGATCTCGTGTTAACTACCTGGAGGAGCACGAACACCTCAGGTTTCTCGCTGTTATCGACCCGGTTCACGTGGGCTATCGGTGCTGGGCGATGCTCGGTATTAATGTAGCTGCTGGAGCAAGTCCCCATGATCTGGCGCTTGATTTTTCAAAACATCCGCGCGCTATCTGGGTTGGGGTTGTGGGTGGAGAGTTTGATATCATCGCCGAAATTTGGACAGAGTCACCGGAGGAGTTACAACAATTCCTGGAAGATTACTGCCACACAAATACAAAAATTGCGTCCGTGAACACAATGGTTGGGATGAGAATCTACAAATGGGGTGTGCCTCAGGTTTAGGTGCAAAAATCATTCTCTGACGGACGTCACTCCAACCCGCACCAACCATCAATGATGGTTTCGTAAATTTCCACTGATTTATACAATTTGTCGATTTCGCTGTACTCGTCCGTTTTGTGCGCCATTGCGGCATCACCCGGCCCCAGAATGATCGTTGGCGGATTTCCGTACGCCGGGGTCAGAACAGATGCGTCGGTGAAGTACTTGGCAGTTTTAACATCCGGTCTAGCGCCAAGGTGCGGAGTGATCCGGTCAAAAACATCCTGAATCCAGGGGTGCGCGTCGTCGGAAATAACGCCGTCGACGTCCACGGATGTTTGTAACTCGACGTCTCCTTCCAGATACGATTCAAGATGGGCACGTATCTCTTTGTGGTCTTGAGTCGGTATGGTGCGAATATCGATGTCGAACTCAGCGTGATCAGGAACAGAATTTACATTGATACCACCCTGAATACGCCCAACGTTAATTGAAGGGCTACCGATGACGTCGTGGGGGGGAACATTAAACCCGAAATCCGCGACCTTCCCAACAGCCCGACAAGCGGCATACACGGCATTGACCCCAAGTTCGGGGGTCGACCCATGAGCCGTAACGCCGCGGGAAATTGCATGTAACCACAGCGCTCCTTTATGTCCGACCAGAGGCATGTTTGATGTTGGTTCCCCAACAACCACAGCGCCAGAATATCCAAGTAGTTCAGGATCATTACAGAGTGCCTTGGCGCCATCACATCCGGTTTCTTCACCACCTGTGAAAATCAAAACCACGCCCGGTGATGTCGTCAACGCGGCACTTTCTTTGTTCATGGCGGCCACCGCCATTGCGGCGATTCCCGCTTTCATGTCAGTTGAACCGCGACCATAAATCTTACCGTCACGTATTTCTCCGCCAAAAGGATCTACGGTCCATGGCTCGTTACCCAAAGGTACTGTGTCCACATGTCCGGTGAAGCAAATTGGCAGGGCATCTTCGTCTTGCCGACCAATACGCGCAATTAAATTGGAACGCCCGTCGGCGAACTCAGAAACCGTGACATCGAAACCACCACCCTCAAGTATCTCAGCCAAATATGAACAACAATCATGTTCATTTCCAGGCGGGTTGATTGTGTCCATCGCGATCAGGGCGCGTGTAAGCTCGACGACATCAGGAATTGGGGTCAAGACAGGTCCTTTCGAAGTAACTTGCACCTGCTCCAGTCGGTCAAAGCCGACTAAAGCAGGATTCTAACGTCGCTGTTACGCCAAAGGACGATCCATAATTTCAGGGATGGGCCCGTCGTAATATGGTAGGTCGTCAACCCGCGGGGTCCAACTTCCATCGTCGATGCACGCTTGTACATGCGCGGCGATTTCCTCCATCGTTGCGAACCACACACCGCCACGGTTCTGCATCTCCAGGATCACTTTTTCAATTCCGTCACACCGAGACAATCGACCTGAAACAAAGGGATGCCATACAGTCACCCAAAGACCCCCGTATTTATACATGGCCTCAAATTCAGCCATAAATACTTCCATTCCCTGTTGTGGAGATTTAATAGGCATCATGAAATGAAAATCTGGAGCAAGCGTGTACTGTGGCCAATCATCCATTGCCCATTGGCTCGGCAGCTCAATCACCTGCCCTTTTGCTGACTTGAGCACATAAGGGATATCATCGCCCATAAGACTTGCGTCGTAGAGAAATCCCTGTTCGCACAGGTAGTCCATCGAATGTTTAGAGAAGTTATAAAGCGGCGCTCGCCAACCACGGGGTTTTTGTCCCGTCATTTTTTCAATCACTGCAATTTGGCGCTCAAACCAGTAAAGCTCGTCTTCGGCACTCAGGTTATTGGGATTTTCATGCAAATAACCGTGAGCCGCAATCTCATGCCCACCTTCAAGTATCATCTCAACGAGATGAGGGTAACGCTCCATACACCAGGCAGGGTAGAAAAATGTTTGTTTTATTTCACATCTCTTGTACATGTCCAAGATACGTGGAATAGCCACTTCATCATATTTCAACCACGACATAGCAGCTAACTTTGTTGGCGCATTTTCACGATGTTCCAAATGCAGAATACTGTCTGTATCAATATCAAACGTTATGGCGCAGGCGACTTTGTTACCATTCGGCCACGGTACTGGGTTACTAATCATCAACTTTCCTCCTCTGTTTAATCGTGACTAATTTGAAAACTAGTTACTTTATAGCGATACAATCGGCCTGGATAAGAGCGCCAGGATGAGCAAGTTCATGAACGCGAACCGGTGTCATAGCAGGCCGTGCATTTGGGGCAACAACGGACCAAACGCGACATACGGTATGGAACGATTGTTCAATGTCAGTATCGTCACCAACAATGAATATGTTTAACTTCACGACGTCATCCAGCGTTGCATTGTCTTCGGAGAGAATTTTTCTCAATCGCTCTAACACCACGCGGGTTTGGTGCTCCACATCCCCAGCATTCAAAATGGCATCGTCGTCACCGAGTGCAATTTGACCAGACACCCATATCTCGTTACCTGCACGTATGCCATCAGAGAACACGCCTGGTTGATAGCGTCCGCCCAAATCATCGCAGATAAGTTTTCGCTGATCTGCGTCAATAATGGCCATTGCGTCAATTTCAAGGACGAGGCCGGGATACAACAAGTCTACGCCGAATGAACTCAAAGCAGGGGCTGTAACCTCATCGACCAGTTCGGTCGTAATTTCCATGATCCGGTCGTTAAAGGATACAGTGGATGTGACGTGGCTATCGTGTTTGAAACACACCTTGATGTGCACGAGATCGTCAAACGATGCGCCCGCACCTGAAAGTACGTCTTCAATGAATTTGTAAATGGCGCGAGTTTGGGCATCCAGATCAAAAGCGTGAACAGACCCACCGTTTTTATCTGCTGAGATTTGCCCCCCAACGTAGATGCTGTTTCCGACCTTCCATCCCTGGGACAGCGGGACAGCGATGCTCCAGTCCCAGCTTCCCTCTGGCATGATACGTTCGCGGTTTTTCCGCGAGTCACCGCGTAACGCGATCCCCTCAATCTGTATCAGTTGACCAGGATATGGCATGCCCTTGATCCGGACTGCGGTAGCAGCGGGTCCTGGATCAGGAAAGTACTCGAGGCGGACACGGGTCATGTCTTCCCAGTACTGTGTCGCCTCGTCTTCTGAACCGTCAAAGACATAATAGGTGTTCAGACGCACAAGATCGCTCAGTTCCAGGCCAGCCTGTGCCAGACTTTCCTTCATGTTCTCGAATACATGTCGGGTTTGAGCAGCAATGTTGCCAGGATCGATAACCTGTCCATTGTTATCAAGACCCTGTTGGCCACTGACGAATACCTGATCGTCAACAACCACTGAACGCGAGAAAGAGTTTTCAATCCGCCAGTTCCAGGCGCTTTCTTTTGGTAACAAAAACTGTTTTGTCATGGCGGAAAGAAGATCCTCTATTGTCCTAGAAAAATCGGTCGTAATGAAGGTGCTCTATCGGTACTTTTCGATCTAGGACAAGATGCCGCCGCACGGCGTCGACCATTGGCGGTGGACCGGCCAGATAGAAATCAATGACGGAGCAATCATCGGGCAACGCAATCGCCAGATGCTCGTGCACAAAACCTGTCGGCCCTCCGAATTCTGATGAGTTTTCTGGCTCTGACACGACGGGTATATATTGCAGGTCGGCATCAAATCCCGGAATGTCTGAAAAATAGGCGGGTGCAACGAGATCCTCGGGAGTTCGGGCGCCGTAATACCCGAGCGGTGGAACGTCCCGACGCTCCTCT
>JAJFID010000128.1 GCA_021775325.1 Rhodospirillales bacterium | reverse complement strand
GCAAGGGCCTCCTTATCCACATCCGCGATTTGTTGGGGTAGATCCGTGAGTGACTCTACAACAATGGTGCCGCCGCAACTTCTTCGGTTGGACAATATATCTAAACATTTCCCCGGAACCATCGCGCTTGATGGTATAGATTTTGATCTAAATGCTGGCGAAGTTCACATTCTGTTTGGTGAGAACGGCGCCGGTAAATCAACACTAATCCAAACCATCGCTGGTGTGTTTAAGCAGACGTCTGGTGAGATGTTTTTGAACGGAAAGCCTATTGAATTTCAATCGGTTCAGCACGCCAGATCCGTCGGCGTTAGTGCTGTTTTTCAGGAATTCTCACTTATTCCGCAGTTAAGCGTGGAAGAGAACTTGTTTCTTGGGGACGAACCAAGCACAGCAGGTTTCCTCAACAAATCTGAGTCAAAACAGCGAGCAAAAGAAATGCTGGATCGATTAGGGTTTCCGTTGCATCCCAATGATCCCGTTATGTATCTTTCGCGGGCCGAACAGCAGATGGTTGAAATCGCGAAGGCCTTTCGAAAACAACCATCAATAATGATCCTTGATGAACCGACGTCCTCATTGACGGAAAAAGAAACTGATAGATTGTTCGAGCTTATCGCGGAAATGCGTGATCAGAACATCGGTGTCATTTACATCACGCATAGAATGAATGAAATAAAGCGTATCGGCGATCGGATCACCGTGTTCCGTGACGGACGCAAAGTAACGACGACGAACGTTTCAGATGTTGATGACAACAAACTGGTCGAGCTAATGACCGGGCGGGTAATTACTCAAATGTTTCCCGAAGTGAACTTTAACCCGAGTTCAGTGGTCTTGGAAACAGAGGCGCTTTCGACGGCTGATGGTGCGCTTGTTAACAATTCAATGAACATCAGGGCCGGGGAAATAGTTGGCCTTGCCGGACTTATTGGCTCCGGAAAATCACAAGCTGGTCGCGCTTGTTTCGGCTTGGAAAAAATAGTGACCGGCAAAGTTATGTTTCAAGGCCACGACGTTACGGGATGCAGTCCACGTCAAATGTTAGACCATGGACTATGCTACGTGACGTCAGATCGCCGAAACGAAGGCCTGGTCATGATGCATAATGTGACTGACAACATAGCGCTTCCTTCTCTCAATCTGTCGAGCTTCTCCTGGGGGCCATTTCTTCGACGTCGAAATGCTCAGGTTGTCGTACAGGAGTTGGCGTCTCGGTTGAATTTGCAACCTCCCAAGATTGACACGCTCCTTGAGCATTTTTCTGGGGGAAATCAGCAAAAAGTTTTAGTTGGGAAAGCTTTGGCAAGACCCATTCAAATGTTTATTTTTGATGAACCTACTGTTGGCGTGGATGTTGGTGCACGTGTTGCAATATATGAGCTGATCCGTGATCTATGTGAAAGCGGGGCAGCCATTCTTCTTATATCATCAGATCTTCCTGAAATTCTGCACCTCACTAACCGAGTGTATGTGATGCACAAGGGCGAACAGTGTGCAGAGTTGGAAGGTTCCGATGTAAATGAAGCCAGTATTCTACGCTACTTCTTTGAGCAGGCTGCTTGAAAGACGGTACGCGAAGCGATCTGCCTAGGGTCTCTTTAATGGTTATCGCCAATTATTTTGGCATTTCAAGTCTTCTGATTTCCTGTAGATAGTGAGTAAAGATGTTGAGTACTATCACTTAACGGCTGCTGTCAGGTGTTCTTTTCAGGTTGATAACCAACAGGAATGTGGCGCGCGGCCCTGTTCAGGCCTCGATCAAACCATTTTGTTTTGGCGAGTCCCTGAATGGCATCTGTACGAAAGTTCATGAATTTTTTAGGCCATTTGCCAAGAGACATGCCATAAATATAAGACCACCATTGCACATGGTCCGTAAGGGGGCGCTGGCGTTCCTCCCACTCTTTTAGCGCGCCAGGTATATCTTCTCGATCTGTAACCATAGCGGCCAATGCCATTGCGTTCGTAAAGGCCATATTGGCTGCCTGACCCAAGTTTGGCGGCATAGCATGGGCACAATCACCTATAAGTGCGACCTTACCTGACGACCAAAACCGTGTCCTGACATTGTGAATTTGGTCCCACCGCCCGGCTTCTGTTAGGCGATCAATATAGTGTGATAAATCTGGAAATTTTTCCTTCCATACATTGCGATCAACGGGGACTTGGCGTGCGGCATCACTTTCCATTGGCGCGCTTAGAAAGATATAATTTTCGCCATCTGTACATGGGTTATACAACAGCCTGTATCTGCCGTTAATGTATTCACTGACGACATCCTCCGGATCACCCGGCTCATGACCGATCATCGTCCGTATGCCGAATTCAATTCCAAAATCAATCCAAGCTGTAGCCATTAAACTGTGACGTAGACGAGAGTACGCGCCATCTGCAGCAATCACGAGATCTGCAGGGCGTTCCTCACCGTTTTCCAGGACTAACACACCTTCTGGCTTGACCTCTGCCACGCGAGACTCGGTCCGAATCTCGACTCCTTCTTCGACTGCTCTATCAATCAATGATTGATAGAGGTCAGCGCGCGGTGGCAGTAGGAAACGATCATTTAGGCATGGCCGTGAGAACATGATGTCCCCGTGTTCGTCAACTAAACGCCACTCCTTGATGATTTTTGCGCGTGTGACTGCGGCATCATAGGCTCCAATAATTTCTAAGCTTTTGAGGCCATTCTCCCACAGCCAAATCCCAGCGCCATAAGCACGAAGATCAGCATTTCTTTCGTGTAGCACCACATCCCACCCCAGCTGAGCAAGGCGCACAGCGACAGACATGCCAGCGAGGCCTGCCCCGGCGATTTCAACATGTTTTTTGCTCATTACTTGCCCCCCCGATCTTCCAGCAGACAGCGTCGTGACATTCAAATTTAGAGCCCAGTATCTAAAAGTTTTGACTTAGAGTGGGCCACATGACGCTGTCATCAAAATATCATACTTGCCCCTCTGCGATCCGCAAATTTGGTACACAAGGGTCTTGAAAAAAGGTATATTGTATTTAGTATACGATTTTGGGTTGAAAAGTCATCAAGAGATTACGTCTCTCTGACGCCACCAGTAAGTTTTTTGTATGTCCGCGAAAAAATGGAATTTGGTGAGAGAGATTAGGGTCTGAGCAAACTTTTGAGCACCAGAATTTTCCGCGCGGATATCTAGAGGATTTCCCCATTGAAGCTTGTTACATTTTGCCAAAACAACCTGGAACGTCGGTTAGGCGGAGTATGCTCTGACGGGGCGCATCTCGTAGACCTTAATGCTGCAGGAATTACGCAGGATTTGACTGCGTTGATAACGTCTGGGGAGGTAGTAAGGAAAGAAGCTGCCCACATAATCAACTCAAGTGCTGACATGATTCTGCTTGATGAGGTAACTC
>JAJFID010000127.1 GCA_021775325.1 Rhodospirillales bacterium | reverse complement strand
TGGACTCGGTGACTTCGGAAACCACACGAACGGTGTAGGGGAAGTCTTCTTTACTGGGCAACAATGGATGCACGGCGCGCCACGCAAGTTTACCATGGCCGACTTCACGGCGGCTGGTGAAACCAAAGCGCCCGGCTTCACCCACAGAGTACGGTGGGAAGTTGTAATGCAGCATGAAGTTTTCACGATACTCATTGGCGAGCGCATCAACAATCTGCTCGTCCTGACCGGTACCCAGTGTCGTCACGACAATCGCCTGTGTTTCACCACGGGTGAACAGGGCACTGCCATGAGCCCGGGGCAGAGCACCAACCTGGCTGGCGATGGGGCGAACCGTTGAGGTATCACGACCATCAATGCGCATCTTTGTGTTCAGGATGTCGCGACGAACGATGTCTTTCTCCAGGTCCTTGACGATACCGCCAAATGCTTTGCCCAGGAGTTCCTGATCGACAGAATCATCTTCTTCCAGGGCAGCGAGAGCTGCTTTCTTGGCAGAAGAAATGTTCCCCTGACGGGTCTGCTTTACAGTTTCCTTGTAGGCATCGCGCAACGGAGCCTCTGCCAGAGCTTTGATCTTGGCCGCCAGATCATCAAGACCTTCGGGCTCGCCCGGCATGTCAATTGGCTCTTTGGCGCAAGCCTCTGCCAGCTCAATAATCGCTTCGATTACCGGCTGGAACTGCTCGTGGCCGAAATTGACAGCACCCAGCATGATCTCTTCGGAAAGCTCTTTGGCTTCTGATTCAACCATCAGAACGCCTTCCTGAGTACCGGCAACAACCAGATCAAGGTCACTGTCCGGCAGTTGGTCCAACATCGGGTTAAGGACATATTCGCCATCAATATAGGCAACCCGGGCAGCACCAATAGGACCACGGAACGGCAGACCGGAAATGGTCAGCGCAGCGGATGTGCCAACCAAAGCAACGATGTCCGGATCATTTTCCATATCATGGCTGAGCACCGTACAGATGATCTGCGTTTCGTTCTTGAAACCTGGTACAAACAAAGGACGGACGGGGCGATCAATCAGACGGCAAACCAGGGTTTCTTTTTCACTGGGCCGACCTTCGCGTTTAAAAAAGCCGCCGGGAATCTTGCCCGCTGCATATGCCTTTTCAACGTAGTTAACGGTGAGAGGGAAAAAGTCCAGGCCCGGCTTGGGTGAACGTTCTCCGACAACGGTGCACAGCACCTTGGTATCGCCATAGGTCGCAATAATTGCGCCATCGGCCTGACGGGCAACCTTGCCCGTTTCCAGGGTCAGCGTACGGCCGCCCCATTCAATTTCTTTACGATATTCTTGAAACATTTCTATTCTCTTTCTTCATACATAAAACATATCCAGCCTTTCCGGATACGCCTCGGCTTTTCATAGCCCGGAGCGCGATCGTTCAAATCTTCAAATTTGAAACGTGAGTCGCTCTCCCTTTTCAATATGGGTCTTATTCACACCCTGGATCATTTTGATCCAGAGCGATAAGGCCCAACGGGAAACGCCGGCGATGGACCATTCCATGCGCCGGTTCCCATAGTCACAAACATCTGAGTGTCTTTAACGACGAATACCAAGACGTTTGATGATCTCTTCGTAGCGTTTGACTTCCTTGCCCTTGACGTAGTCAAGCAGGCGACGGCGCTGGCCAACCAGTTTCAGCAGGCCACGACGTGAATGGAAATCTTTTTTGTGTGTCTTCAGGTGATCGGTCAGATTAATGATTCGTTCAGTAATAATCGCCACCTGGACTTCTGGCGAACCGGTATCTCCGTCTTTCGCCGCATACTCTTTGATGAGCTCGTCTTTGCGCTCGGCAGTAATCGACATCGTGTACTCCTTTACTCGTAACTACAGGTTCATAACGCGTACCGGGCGAACTTCGCCGCCAGATACCTTTACCAGCGCCACCAGACACTTCCCGCTCATCGCACACATGACTTCATCAAGATTGATATCCGTCAGCGGTGACCGGGTTGCCACCGGCAAGGCTGGAATAGCCTGTCCGTGGCGTAAGCGCCGGGCTTCCTGTTCCGTCAAAGCCAGAGCCGGGATGTCGTCCAGCACGGTTTCGATCGGCAACACTATCTCGCCGGGCGGCGCACTATGCCCCAGGGAATTCAGGATATCCAGCGAAATTGCATCTTTTTCTGAAAATGGCCCAACTGCCGTCCTGCGCAGCTCTGACACATGGCCGACGGTACCCACGGCGCGAGCAATATCACGGGCCAGAGATCGAACATAAGTACCCTTGCCGGCGACCACCTCAAGAACTGCGTGGTCTGCATCGGGCATGTCGCACAGGGTTATTTCATGAACCGATATCGTTCGTGGTTTCAACGCCACGTCCTGATCCGCCCGGGCCAGATCATAGGCGCGCTTGCCGTCAACCTTGATAGCCGAGAATATGGGCGGCACCTGATCAATATCACCGGTGAACTGGCCAAGCACACCGGTAATCTGTTCGGCGGTCGGACGGACGTCACTCGTCTCGAGAACGTCGCCTTCACGATCATCGGTGGTTCGGGATTCGCCAAAACAGATGGAGAACCTGTATTTCTTTGTACCATCCATGGCGTAGGAAACCGTCTTGGTGGCTTCTCCCAATGCAATCGGGAGCACACCAGTGGCCAGCGGATCAAGTGTTCCGCCGTGTCCGGCTTTTTGCGCATTCAGTGACTTGCGAACGATGCCTACAACCTTGCTGGATGACAGACCCAACGGTTTGTCGACGATGACCCAGCCGTGAACCGGATCACCTTTCCGTTTACGTGCCATGCCTCAAGTTGCCATTATCTATTGAGATTCACGCAACAGGGCACTGATATGATCCGCATTGTCAAATGACTCGTCAGCCTTGAAATGCAGGTCCGGCGCATACTTCAGATGTACGGCTTTTGCGATCTGGCGTCGTAAATAGGGCTTGGCCCTGTTCAGCGCCTTTAGAACCCCGTCCACCTCGCCACCGCCAAGCGGCATGATATACACCTGGGCATGTTTCAGGTCCGGTGTCGCCCGCACTTCGGTCACTGTCACTGAAACATCATGCAGACCCGGATCGCGCAGCTCACCACGCTCCATCACCATGGCCAACGCATGGCGGATTTCTTCGCCGACCCTTAGCTGGCGCTGGCTGGGCGCCGTACCACCCCTGGATGTCATGATAACCTCGTAATACACAGTCACGGTTTTCAGGCAGGCTGAACCAGAGACAAATGTCTCTCTAGAGTTCCCGCGCAATCTCTTCCACTTCAAAGCACTCGATAATATCGCCTGCCTGCAGATCGTGATAATTGGCAAAGGCCATGCCACATTCGGTTCCTTCGCGGACCTCCTTGGCATCATCCTTAAACCGCTTCAACTGGCTCAGATCACCTTCGTGGATTACCACATCATCACGTAACAGGCGAACCTTGGCGCCACGTTTCACGAGGCCCTCCGTGACCATACAGCCTGCGACCTTGCCGACCTTGGACACGCTGAAGACTTCGCGAATTTCCGCGTATCCAATGAACGTTTCCCTGATCTCAGGCGACAACATGCCGGAAAGAGCCTGTTTCAGATCATCAATGGCATCATAGATAATCGAGTAATAGCGAATTTCCACACCATCGCGTCGTGCATGTTCCCGAGCCTGCGGGTTGGCACGAACGTTAAATCCGATGATCAAAGCGCCTGACGCATTGGCCAGCGTAATGTCCGATTCGTTGATGCCACCGATAGCGCCGTGCAGGACTTCGATGGAAACCTCGTCGTTGTTCATTTTTTCGATAGCACCAATCAGCGCTTCGACCGAACCATGAACATCTGCCTTGATAACGACAGCGAGGGTTTCTTTCTCGCCTTCCTTGATTTTCTCGAACATCTGCTCGAGCGTGCCACGTGCAATTTTGGCGGCACGCGTGTCTTTCATGCGGCGCTGGCGGTACTCGGTTACTTCACGGGCACGATACTCGGACTCAACAGCAGAGACCTCATCACCAGCCAGTGGAACACCATTCAGGCCCAGGACCTCGACGGGGTATCCGGGACCCGCCGATTCAATCTTGTTACTGCGTTCGTCGGTCATCGCCTTGACACGACCCCATTCACCGCCGGCAACCAGAAGATCGCCAACGTTCAACGTGCCGCGCTGTACCAGAACCGTCGCGACTGTGCCTCGTCCCTGTTCCATTCTGGATTCGATGATGACACCTTCCGCATCGCGGTCTGGATTGGCTGTCAGATCGAGCAACTCTGCCTGCAGCAGAATTGCTTCTTCCAGTTTGTCCAGATTGGTGTGCTCTTTGGCTGAAACTTCAACAGTCAGCGTTTCACCGCCCATATCTTCAACCACGACTTCATGCTGCAGAAGCTCCTGCTTCACCCGACTGGGGTCTGCCCCTGCCACATCAATCTTATTGATCGCAACAATCAGCGGGACTTCCGCCGCCTGGGCGTGACGGATCGCCTCGATTGTCTGTGGCATTACACCATCATCAGCCGCAACGCACAGTACTACGATATCCGTCACCTGGGCACCGCGAGACCGCATTTCGGTGAACGCCGCATGACCCGGCGTATCGATAAAGGTGATTCGCTCTCCACCTGCCATTTGTACCTGATAGGCGCCAATGTGCTGGGTGATACCGCCAGCTTCATGGTCAGCAACATCCGTTGACCGCATGGCGTCCAGCAATGACGTTTTACCGTGATCGACATGCCCCATAACCGTGACGACTGGTGGCCGTGGTTGTTTGGACTCCGGCGAATCGTCTTCCCCGCGCAGGCCGTCTTCAACATCTGACTCAGAAACACGTTTTACCGTGTGACCGAACTCGGCAATAACCAGCTCCGCGATATCAGCATCAATGGTCTGATTGATGGTTGCCATGACATCCATGCCCATCAGGGTTTTGATAACCGCCGGTGCGCGTTCCGCCATTCGGTTGGCCAGTTCCTGTACCGTAATGGTTTCAGGAACAACAACCTCGCGGACGATCTTCATTGTTTCGATGGGGCCCTGACGGGCCGCTTTTTGCCGCTCGCGTGCCCGACGCACAGACGCCAGAGAACGCACGCGCTCCTCGCCATCGCCCAGAGCTTCGGCAATAGTCAGTTTCCCGGAACGCCGACGCGGCTCACTATCTTTGCGATTGGATGGCTTTTTCGCCGGTTCTTCGCGCGTAACTTTCTTGGCACGTGCATCGTCATCCGGTGCCGTCTTTATATTCGGTTTTTCTGACGGTGGAATCGGAATGGCGTCTGCCGCAATTTCCTGTGGTTCCGGTTCGGGTTCGACCTCTTTTGCCGTCTCGGCTTGTTCTGGTTCTGCGGCAACTTCCTCTGCCGCTGCTTTTTCCGCATCCAGTGCAGCCTGGGCTTCGGCCTCGACCCGTGCCGTTTCAGCAGCAACCTCGGCCGCCGCTTCTTCGATAGAGCGTTGCTCGGCGTTGCGTTTGGCTTCCTCCAGCACCTGTAGGCGTTTTTCACGCTCGCTGGCGGTCAGATTGCTGAGCGAACCGTCATCCAGATCTGCCGCTTCCAGATTGGCAATCGCTTCGCCCATGCTGCCCGCTTTGACTTCGGACATGCTGCCCGTAGCGCCGCGTGCAAAGGTGCGCTTTTTCTTGACCTCAACCTGGACCATCTTGGAGCGTCCATGGGAGAAGTTCTGGCGTATCTGGCCAGTCTCGACGGTCTTTTTCAGCTCAAGTTTCTTGGGTCGCGCGAGCTCAAGTTTGTTTTCGCCGTCATCTGTCTCGTTGGTCTCAGTCATGTCGCTCTTTCAATTTGGCAACGGTTCTGTTTGC
>JAJFID010000126.1 GCA_021775325.1 Rhodospirillales bacterium | reverse complement strand
GGCGATGATCGCAAAATTTTTGATTCTGCACCGGGTGTCGGTCGGGCGTTTTGCGCCAGTTGCGGCACGTCGCTGACCTGGGAAACCGTGTTCGGCGATGAGGGGAAGATGTGCGCCATTCACATCAGCACGTTCGACAATCCGGATGCCCTGACGCCAACTGCACACTCATTCTATTCAGAACGCATATCATGGTTTGATATCGCCGACGACCTGCCGAGATATGAAGGCTTTGTGGCAGGCGGCGTGGTGATGCGACACGGCCCGGAAATGCTCTAGTCCCCCGCCGCGACACCTTCCCGGCGCGGATCAACGCCGCCTTCCAGCGTGCCATCAGGCGTTATCCATATTCCCTGCAGGCCGCTGGTCATCTCACGCATTTCGACCTCGTGTCCCATGCCGTCCAGAACGGGCTTCAGGGTCTCCATAGGTGTGCCAGCTTCGATACGGGTGGCCCCGTTTTTGTTCAGAACATGCGGTAAGTCGATGGCCTGCTGGATGTTCAGTTTCCAGTCCAGGGTCGCAATCAGGGTTTTTGTTACATACCCGATAATGGAGGAGCCACCCGGCGAACCCACGGCCATGACAAATCGGCCATCATGATCAAAAACCAGCGTGGGCGACATGGAACTCCGTGGCCGCTTACCGGCTTCGGGCCTGTTCGCTACAGGCTTGCCGTCTTTTTTCGGAATCCAGGCAAAATCTGTGAGCTGATTGTTGAGCAGAAACCCGCTGGTCATGAGCCGTGAGCCGAACTGGGTTTCAATGCTGGATGTCATGGAAACCACGTTACCGTCGCCGTCAACGATACTGAAATGCGTTGTCGACAGACCTTTGT
Organism: Rhodospirillales bacterium; assembly: GCA_021775325.1. GTDB lineage: Bacteria > Pseudomonadota > Alphaproteobacteria > Rhodospirillales > Casp-alpha2 > JABJGO01. Next base: position 28,823 of record JAJFID010000126.1, on the reverse strand, counting down.
CTGCACTGTCCGGGGCCAGATGCGTTTCCTGAATGCCACCCGGGTTGCCCGGTTGGGCATTGGGGGTGGCCTCAACCATTTTGATGAGCTTTGCCCGGTCCCGTAAGTAACCGGGATCGATCATCCCGTCCGGGTGTGGCGTGACGTCTGAATCGGCCAGATAGTGATTGCGATCAGCAAACGCCAGCCTGCTGGCCTCGGCAATCAAATGACTGGACAGCATGGATCCCGGTCTCAGATGAGGCATGGGGAAACTCTCCAGAATACCCAGAATTTGCAGCGTTGTAATGCCGCCGGACGATGGCGGCGGCATGCCGCACACAATGTAGGACCGATAGGGGCTGCACACCGCTTGACGCCGAACGGCGGTATAGGCCGCCATATCAGCGGTCGTCATCATGGTCGGGTTGAGTGGTGCATTCTGAACAGTCTGGGTGATGGTCTCAGCCAACGGCCCTGTGTAAAAGGCATCCGCCCCGCCGCCCGCAATCATTTCCAGGGTTTGTGCCAGTTCAGGATTTTTCACGATTGTGCCAACCGGATGGGGCGCGCCCGCCGCGTCGAAGAAATACTGCGCCGTGGACTCAAAGGTCTTTAGATACGTGTCGGCGGCAGACAGGTAATTCATGCGATCAGAAACGGGAAATCCGGCGCGTGCCAGGTCAATGGCCGGCTGGAACAGGCGATCCCATGGCAGTTTTCCGTGGTCCTGATGGGCCATTTCGAGCATGCGGACAACACCAGGAACGCCCACCGACAAACCACCAACCACAGCCTCATACCACCCCATGGGTTCGCCATTGGCGCGCAGAAACATGGTTTCCGAGGTCGATGCGGGTGCTTTTTCCCGACCGTCATAGGCAACGGTTTCGCCCGTCAGGGAGTCAAAATGCAGCATAAAACCGCCACCACCAATACCCGACGATTGCGGTTCCACCAGGGTCAGAACCATCTGTACCGCGATGGCTGCATCCACGGCGCTGCCGCCTTCGCGCAGAATCTCCAATGCTGCTTCCGTGGCGTAAGGGTTGGCGGTTGCCGCCATGAATTTGCTGGCTTTGACCGGAACCGAGTCACTGACCATGTCGGCTTGGGCATTTGTGCTATGACACAAAGCCACGGCGAGAAGCGAAATGGTAATAATGGATTGGCGGATAGAACGCTGTTTCGGCATTTGTTGTCCCCTCGGTGTGGGTTCATGGTACTCTCTGATCAGGAAACACGAAACAGGCAATGTAGAGGTTTTGGCATGGATCTGAGCATAGACAGGGGCTGGTTGATTGTTCTGTGTGTGTGCTTTGTGGGCATCCTCTACTGGGCGTTTCGTCCCGGCAGGCCAAGGGCTAGCAGAAACCCGTCAGACCAGAACCGGGACGGTACCTGATGTCGTTTGACTCATGAAATGGGAGAACCTTGGGCGCACATGTGAACGTCTGGTCCTGCTTCGTAAGCAGGCATATTCGAGAGGCGTTAATCACTTCCGGAAATAGCCTCAGCCAGTAGCGGAAATTGGTTGCGATCAACCTTAACCAACACAGTATTTCGGTTACCAATACAAGGCAAGAAGGACGGACAAACTCATTCTCACCACCGCGCCAGCGAACGGTCATTCGCCCAGGTTAGTTTTCAGGGAGCATGTTTTTTGCTTTTCTGTCACGTCCATAGAAAGTGGACAAGTATTCTAGAATCAAACGCCACTCATCGGCATCCAGTTCGCCCATGCCCTGTTCTTCAATCATCCAGACAAGGGTCTCTTCCCAACTCTCACGGTCAAGCCCCTGTTGTGTTACAAGCATTAAGGAATGACATGCCTGGCAGGCATAGAATACCTCTTCACGGCCAACCCCTTCCGGCAGGCCTTGCCATTCATCTTCGCTAGCGTAGCCAGCCGGGGATTGAACGCCCCAACTGGCAAACACGACTAGGAATACGAAATTCCTGATGATGTAGTGCATGTACGCTATACCACCGTAACCGCAACACGATGCATTGAGTTATTGAGATAACCCTTTGGATTCCACGCAATGGCAAACGGCTGCATCCGATTCTTCGTGTCCGTTGCACGGGCCCAAACCTCATAGTAGCCCTTTTGCGGGAACTTGATGGTCTGGTTGAAATGTTGCCATGCATATGAATTTGCTGGCTCCTCAAGGTTCGCTTTGATCCAGGTGACGCCGAAATCAATCGAAAGATCCATAGAAGCCACCGCATCATCACCAGCCCATGCGTGACCACGGACCTGAACCACATCTTGCCCATCGGCAAGCGTGATGCCTGTTTCTGGGAAAGTAATCAGCGATTTAACCGGCATTGCATTGATGATCTCGAAATCACCTTTCGGAACCTTCGTACCGGGTGCGACCGGGTATGCAGGCACGCGGTAAGCCTTGCCTGTCATTTTGGGGCCATCATGCACCTGATCACGAAGCCAGATACGTTTCAGCCATTTCTGAGAGCATGACCCCGGCCAACCAGGAACAACCAGACGCAATGGAGCACCATTCATGGCGTGCAACGGAGCGCCATTCATTTCAAATGCAATCAGGTTATTGGGGTTCATAGCTTTTTCAATGGGAACACCGCGCGAAATGGGCAACTTGCCCTCTTCGCCGGACAGGTGTGAATCCGCCCCCACATGAGCTGTATAGATCACATCTTCCTTAATTCCAGCCGCCTTCAGAACATCGGCATACCGGACACCAGTCCAGGTCGAACACGCCACGGCACCGTAGGTCCACTGATTGCCTTTTGCTGGCGGATCAAAAAAGCCCCGGCCATTGCCGCCGCATTCAATAACGAGCTGCTTCGTCACGACTTCAAACTTGCTTTTGAGGTCTGCAATGGACAAGGTCATTGGATCGTTCACCAATCCATCGACCGTCAACGTCCAGGTGTCAGGGTCTACGTCTTCTGGCGGGATGCCATTGTTCCGCACAAAGTGACGGCTTGTGGGCGTGATGCGATCATCCAGAAGATGCGCTGGTGTTTCGGCATTGACCGGACGGTCGTTAAATACAGTTAACCCGTCTTTACCTTCAATCATTCCGTGAGAATCAGCGAGCGCCACGGGTATAAACCCGGACGGCATATTGCGATGGAATGGAATTGTCGACCCAATCATGGCCCCCATTGTGGCAAGGCCCGCACCTTTAAGAAAACCGCGGCGGTCTTTGTTTGGTGTTCTTCCGAATATCACCTTGTCGGCTACGTCAGGGTCCTTGTCATAAAGATCGTAAAGATGGACTGCGCCATCTTCTATCGGTGTGTCGTCTTTTGGCATGATACGTCCCTATCTGTTTTGTTTTACTGGATTTTCAGATGGCTTTTCGACACCCCCGAAAAACCGCTCGGACAATAGAACGTACAGCCTCATGGATTTATTCCATGAAAGAGTCAAAAATATTGAATAGGGAGCCTGGCGTAATGCCGCTCAAGCCATGCAGGGGGCACTTTTTGCACGACTTTCTGCCAGTTTCAACTGGGTGTCGCGATCCACAGGCAGTCGAATCTTGGTCGACTGATAGACGGCATCAGCAATAGAATGAAACCTTTCCGGTGCCATGCCTTCTGCCATCAGCATGTAATCCAGATTGCCAATATGCCACCCATACAGCGACACCTTGTCACGTTGGAAAAATGTCATCTGGTCTGACAACGGCACCGACCCGCCGCTCACAAGTAGTGTAACCTTACAGCCCCGGGTGCCTGTGTAACCGACCAGTAATGTTTCCTTACCTTGGTAAAGATAATCGTTCGAAACGTAGGCAACAGAAAGTTTGGCTGACGTTAAATCGGGGATGTACGATTCGAACATGCCGTCAACCGAAGAGACCGGAACAAATTCACCGGCATTGTTTTCGTCTGATGTCTCCGTAGAAGGAATATCCCATGCCTGATGTATCTGCCATGCAGGCGGAATCCACTCCGCCATCGTGGAATCAGTGGACATCCTGTCCAACAAGAACGCACCGACTGCCACAAGCCCCGCTACACAGGCCGCGACGGCCAATGGCTTGAAGCTGTACCTGGCTGGAGAGATATGCTGAGGCAGTTCTAGGGGTGGCGTGTCAATGCTTTCAACAACGGCAGAACGTAACTGACTCAACACAGCAACTTGGTGGGCGAGTTGACTGTCTTCGGCCACAGCACGCGCGACTTCTGCTGCATGCTCTGCATCCAGCTCACCATCAACGTAGGCGTTCAGTGTTTCAAAATCGGGTGCCGTTGTCTGCACGCTCTATCTTCTCCTTTTGACAGGCAATCCCCGAACATTACTGTCACTGATAGCCGTAACAAGCGCATAGCGTGCCCGACTGATTCTGCTCATGACAGTCCCCACCGGAATCTCAAGCAATTCTGCCGCCTCTACATAACTGAGACCTGCCGCATCAATCAACCCAATGATTTCTCTTTGTGCGGTCGGCAGTTTCGCCAGTTCCAATTTTACTGACAAAGCGTTGATTAAACGTTCATCCCCCTGAAAATATTCCATGTTGCCAGAAGATAAATGGGAAACGTCCATCGCCCAGCTTTTAGCAACGTTTCTTCGCCGGCATTTATCAATAAAAGCATTCCTCAAAATGCGGAAAAGCCATGAACGGTATGCTGAGGGTTCCGTGGGGACATTGTGGGCACCAAGCGCTTTCAGGGCACACTCCTGAACGAGGTCTTTCGAATCTTCGGGGTTCTGGCACAGACTCATGGCGTAGCCATAGAGGCGTCCGAGATAGGTTTCTATTTGAGAATTGTGATCTATCGGCACGCCCTTATCTCTCCCCTATCGAGCATCGAATTATCGACATCACCCAATTTGCCACACAAACCTATATCCCTATATCATATTTTTTGTTTCAGGTTCGAAAATCACTACAACGGGCCGAGTATTATAGTCCGCTTCGGCTCGAGGCTGTGTAAAAACGAATTCTTGTGCGAGAAAACGAAACATTGATTCGTGAATCGAGCTTTCACGGCAACATAGTTCTACCCATGATGAATGGTTGATTCAATTGTTGCGTGGCGCTCTGTAGTGCCGCCGTTTTTTCACAGCCTCGGTCATGAGCGGAAACCCATCAGATTTCGGTGTAACGTCCGAATCTGCGACACCCAACTGGCTTTTTGAGAGAAACTGAACCGAGCAGGCTACAGGCCGGGAACGGATTCTCATTTCATGAGTGTATAGTAACAGTTGTTCTCACCTTATGGCCCACCGCATACGTGACCCTGTTGACAGGCGTTATTGTGCAGTGCACAATTTTTTCTGATTTTTGATGTAAACCCTGTTATGTTCCTGACTGAATAATGCGCAACCTGTCATCAAGGGCTTTGATTTGCCATGAGTGTCGTCATTGATTCCAAAAAACGTCTGACCGTTCCGGACATTCGTAATCGCAAGGGTACAGAGCCCCTGGTATGCCTCACGGCCTATACGGTTCTGACGGCCCGATGGCTGGACGAGTCGACGGACGTGCTGCTGGTTGGCGATTCACTGGGCATGGTGATCTATGGCATGGAAAACACATTAGGTGTGACCCTGGAGATGATGATTGCCCATGCGCAGGCCGTTATGCGCGGCTCAAAACGCAGTTGCGTCATCGTCGACATGCCGTTCGGGTCATTCGAGGAAAGCCCCCAGATCGCTTTTCGTAATGCCGCCCGCGTGATGAGCGAGTCGGGCGCATCCGGGGTCAAGATAGAGGGCGGTGTGGAAATGGCTGAGACCATCTCGTACCTGACCAAGCGGGGAATCCCGGTCATGGGGCACGTGGGACTCATGCCGCAGTCTGTACAGGCAACGGGCGGTTTCAAGGCACGCGGCAAAGGTGCCGATGATGCCCGGCAAATCCTTGAGGACGCCAGGGCCGTGGAAGCGGCCGGTGCGTTTGCCATGGTTATCGAAGGCACAGTCGAGCCTATCGCCCGTCAGGTTACGGAGACCGTCGACGTGCCCACCATTGGCATTGGTGCCTCAGCCGCCTGCGATGGACAGATACTGGTAACCGAGGATCTGGTCGGTCTGTTCATGGATTTTACGCCCAAGTTCGTCAAACGCTACGCGCTGCTGGGTGAGCAGATCGAGGCCTCGGCCAAGGCCTATGCAGAGGACGTGCGCGCGGGTCGTTTTCCGGGACCGGAACATCTGTTTGGTATGAAAAAATCCGTCGAAACCGAATGACTGCCGATACTCAACCCGAAATCGTTCGTACCGTTGACGACCTGCGCAGCCATATCACCCGCTGGCGCGCAGGCGGCGATACTATCGGACTGGTTCCCACCATGGGCGCCTTGCACGAAGGCCATCTCAGTCTCGTTCGCGCAGCGCGGGCGCAAGCATCGAAAGTGGTCGCCACGCTGTTTGTCAATCCGACCCAGTTTGGCAAAAACGAGGACCTGGGTACCTATCCCCGGGACGAGGTCCGCGACCGCGGCATGCTGGCGCAAGGGCATGTGGATGTTCTGTTTGCCCCCGGTGTCGAGCAAATGTACGGACCGGACGATTCAACCCGCATTGATGTGGGTGAGTTAGGCGCCTGTCTGGACGGCGAATTTCGCCCGGGTTTTTTTGTCGGTGTTGCCACGGTGGTTGCCAAACTGTTGCTGCAGTCCCTGCCGGATGTGGCCTTTTTTGGCGAAAAGGATTTCCAGCAACTGCAGGTCATCCGTCGCATGGTCAGTGACCTGCACATTCCCGTGGAAATCTGTGGCGTGCCCACGTTGCGCGAGGCCGACGGCCTGGCCCTGTCATCGCGCAATGCCTACCTGACGCCGGAAGAAAGACGGGTCGCGCCGACATTGTACCGGGTGCTGAACAGCATAGCAGATGTGGCAGGGGCAGACGGTGATCTGTTCAAAGCTGTGGATGAGGGCACAAGCGAGTTGTTGTCCGCCGGATTTGCCTCTGTGGATTATCTGACCGTGCGCAACGCCGCAACATTTCAGCCCGTCACAACCCGCCGCGATCTGGATGGACAACCCGGACGCGTCCTCGGTGCGGCTAAACTGGGCAGGGCGCGCCTGATCGATAACGTTGGGTTGTGAGCGCCTGACGCGATTGCAATTTCTTTCAATTCGTTCAATCTATAGGTGTAGATTCGTTAAGCAAGAACTTTGACACAACAATATTGTTGGGTTATAATGATACCAGCTTTTACGGTGGATGGTCGGCTGCCACCGGGCATTTACGAAGCCACGTGGCAGGAATTTGTTGACCGGTATGGCATCACATCTCACAGGCTTAACTTGATCGCCGGTCTGAAATCGCTGGTGGATCATCTGGCAGACGTTGGATGCAGGGCCATCTATGTGGATGGCAGCTTTGTAACGGATAAGGAAATTCCCGGAGACTATGATGCGTGTTGGGATGCCACAGGAGTAAAATCCGAGAGTCTAGATCAAACGTTACTGAATTTTTCTGATCAAGGTAAAGAGGACATGGAGAAAAAGTATCTTGGCGATATAAGGGTGAGTGAATTCTCTCCGGCGGAGAGCGATGGCACGTATCTGGAATTCTTTCAGAAAAATCGCGATGGTGGAATCACAGGGATTGTCAAACTGAGACCGGCGGAGTGCGCATCATGATCAAGAATCAGAAACAATTGACAGTAACCAGACAGCAACTGGCGCTCTTGCAGGGCGGTATCGAAAAGCTGCGCTCGTCCAGCCAGCCCGCAGTGCTGATCCAGGCCAGCATTGGTTCCCTGAACGCCGATATCAGAAAACTGGAAAACGAGATCAACGACTACAAACATGCGGAAAGTGGAGCGTACGATTTCAGCCTGATCGAAAATGTCGGTTCGGTGGGAAAACAACTGGTACAGGCGCGCATCGCCCGGCACCTGACACAGGCCGATCTGGCGAAGGAACTGGGCCGGAAAGAACAGCAAATTCAGCGTTATGAACGGGAACAATACAGCAGCGCCAGTCTGGAAACCATATCGCGGGTCGCCCAGGTGCTGAACGCCAAGGCTGCGGGATGAAAAACGAATACATTCGTATTGGTGTACTGGTATCGCTGCTTTACGTCGGCACTCTGTTTCTGATCGCGATCATCGTTGCAACCCAACAGGACCAGACATGGATGGACCTCAACGAATGGGGTGATTACTTCGCCGGGTCTCTGCAAATTCTGGCACTCGGCTGGTTTGTCGCAACGCTCGTCTTGCAAGCCAAGGAGTTGAGCGCGCAGAGAGAAGAACTCCGGCTAACCAGATCGGAAATGAAAGAAGCCAGAGAAGTCTGGTCCGCACAACAGGCTGAGCAGAAACGGTTGGCTATAGCGACGGAGGAGGCAAACAAGTTGGCCGCGAAAGGACAGTTCTTTGTACAGTTGCCATTGTTGATAAACTCTATTGAAACTTCGGTCGGTGGCATGATTGGTGATTTGCGTATAGTCCCAGAGGAGGAATTGGGAGGTCAAAAAAATCCTTGGCGCAAGTTGTTTTCCAATGTGCACAGAATGAGTATAGAAAACGAAAACCCCATCACGAGTTTTTTGTTAATTAAAGAAAAGATTGATGCTCCGGGCAATCCGGTCTTTGTCGAAGACGACATGAACTGGGTCATTGAATTGCTTGTGAACAAATCGCCGGATTTTCAAATTTTCAGATCAGCGTTAAAGCATCTAATTGATGAAGCGAATGCGATCCGTATGGGGCACCTTATACCAACTGAGATTCTTGAATGTGCGAACATGTTAAATATTGCCAACGCCCCAGAATGAGTACCTTGCGGCTTACTCCGGTTCACTGAGGTATTCCCCACATCTTGAGTCCAACCGGATTCACGGACTCAACATATAGGGTCAATACAATTAAATAACCTATTGATTCCATTTACTTCTTGACGCTGAATCTCTGGTGAATCATGCTGCACGGCATGACTGGGCAGATCAAGAAATTCAAGAACAAGATTTTTCAGGGCGATTGCGTCGAAAACATGTATGCGTTGCCGGAAGGCTCCGTGGACATGGTGTTTGCCGATCCGCCCTATAACCTGCAATTGGCCGGCGACCTGCTGCGACCGAACAATTCCAAGGTCGATGCGGTTGATCAGGACTGGGATCAGTTTGAGTCCTTTGAGGCCTATGACAGTTTCACCGAAGCCTGGCTGAAAGCAGCCCGCCATGCGCTCAAGCCCGATGGCACCATGTGGGTGATTGGCAGTTATCACAATATCTTCCGGGTCGGGCGCATTCTGCAAGACCTGGGGTTCTGGATTCTCAACGACGTGGTCTGGCTGAAAACAAATCCCATGCCGAATTTCCGCGGCCGCCGGTTCACCAATGCGCACGAGACCATGATCTGGTGCTCCCGCGACCAGAAATCCAAATACCGCTTCAATTACGAAGCCATGAAAAACCTGAATGATGACCTGCAGATGCGCTCGGACTGGACCATGCCGCTGTGTACGGGCAAGGAGCGCTTGAAAGGTGACGACGGAGCCAAGGCCCATCCGACCCAGAAACCGGAGGCATTGCTGCACCGGGTCATTCTGTCATCCACAGAAGTGGGTGATGTGGTGATGGATCCGTTTTTTGGCACTGGCACAACAGGCGCGGTGGCCAAGCGGCTGAAGCGGGCCTGGGTGGGCATGGAGCAGGAAGAAGATTACGTGAAACTGGCGACAGACCGAATCAGAAAGGTACGTGCTGTGGATGATCCCAATCTGGTGGAAACACCGGCAAAGCGGGCGGAGCCCCGCATTCCCTTTGGCTGGCTTGTTGAACGCGGCATGCTGGAAGCTGGCACCACCCTGTATGGTCAGAACCGCCGCCACGCGGCCCGGGTCCGCGCCGATGGTACTTTATCCACGGGTGATTTCCGGGGTTCGATCCATCAGGCTGGTGCCCATGTCCAGAAAGCGCCCAGTTGCAATGGCTGGCAGTACTGGAGCGTGGAAACAAAAGGCAAACTGGTTCCCATCGACGTGCTGCGTCAGAAACTGCGCGCTGAGCTGCACTAGGTGTCTGATAACCTTCAGGTTTAGCAGTCTTCCACGACAAGACCGGGCCACAGTGCGCACCAGTTTTTGGACTGCATGCGCTTTCCATACTGGTCGGGTTTTCGCAAACCGGCAGGTGTCGGGCGCACGTGCCGTGCCAGCAGGTCTTCGATACCATGGGGTGCCAGCATGGTGATGCTGTCATCGTGTTCAAGGCGCACGGCGACACAGGTTGGTATCTCCAGCCAGTTCGCCAGGGCCTCAGTTGTGTCGTGGTAGGGCGGGTCATCATTCCGGAGGTGCATACGGGCCTGATTTTTCACGTCCCACAAATCGCACGCTGACTGTCGTGTTATGACCGTGCGTAATTTTTCATCGTGGTCGGAATCTGCGTTTTCCGGATCAAAATAGATCAGATCCAGATCGGGCAGGGCCGTCGCCGTTGATTTACCGGACAGCGCATCCCATACGGCTGTACGCACAAAGCCGGCACCGATGGCCCAGTCGGGCAACGCCATTGCCCGCGCATATCGCAGCATGTCCATGCGCCATGAATCCTGCATGATCAACTGGCAAATATCAGTCTCGGTTGTTAGGGTCATTTCACTTCTGTGAGTCATGTAGAATCCGGTCACGAAAGCTATAACACGCCATGGACGTATGCGATCAGATTAATTGCCCCGGATGTTTGAGTGGGCTGCAATGACAATCTTCGTGGTGGCATATCCCCTGGTCGGGCACTCCAATGGTCAGGCGTTGCAAGTGTATCGACAGGAATTCGATCAGGCCAAAGCTGGTCTGATCAGGCCACATTTTACGATCGCGTTTGCCATTACAACATTTCCCTATGACGCGGTGTTGAACCACACCCGACACCTGGTCGAGGATTTCCAACCTTTCGAGATTCTGTTGAGCACAGTGGTGCCCTATACAGATAAATATTCGGGTGAACATCTGCTTTTCCTGTGTACATCGAAAGGTGAGCAACAACTCATCAATCTTCATAAACGGTTTTACGATGGGCGGTTTGTATCGGCCATACAGGTGGAAGAGGCATTCGAGCCTCACCTGACAATTGCCAATACGGATGGTGTGGATCAACTCGACGCGGCACGGGCCGCTACAACAGACCTCAGATTGCCGATCTACGGCAGCGTCGATGCGCTCAGCGTCATCGAAATCCACGACGGTGCCATTATCCGATCGACGGACGTCCTGCTCTGATCATCAGTCTATCCGCTAGTCTTTAACCGGCGTAAAGTCGTAGTCTTCCATGGCGATGACGGCATCCCGACCGCCCAGACTTTCGATGCGCTCTGCCTGATCAGAGAATGCCTGATCGTTGGCGGCATCGGCGTCCACGACCCCCAGCAAAGCCTCATGACAGTCCGCCCGGACAGTGGCGTATGCGGGATCAGATCCCAGATCGCGGGTTTCCTGCCGATCAGTTTCCATGTCAAACAGTTGCGGATCGTAACCCGGATAATAACAGTATTTCCAGCGACCACGACGGATCATGAACATGCCGGTGATGGAACCGCCGTCGTGATACTCACTGAACACCGTGCGGTCGCGATGATCGCTGTTGGCGATGTCGATCAGGGATTCGCCGGGCCGGTGACTGTCTTCATCATTCAGCCCCAGGCCGGTGGCCTGAAGGATTGTCGGGTGGAGATCAACCAGCGATGTGGGCGTCGAGATGCTTGTGCCCTGTGGTACGCCGCGACCGGCCATGATCATGGGGATGGCAACGGATTCTTCGAACATGCTGCACTTGGTCCACATGCCCTTTTTGCCCAGCATTTCGCCATGATCGCTGACGTAGATCACCAGCGTATCATCAGCCTGTCCGCTGTCGTCGAGTGCCGTCAGAACCTGCCCGATATTGTCGTCCAGGAATGAACACAGGCCGAAGTACGAGGATACGGCAATCCGGCGACGATGGTCATCGAAGTGGTCATCATAATTAAAAAACCGGCGGATGCCCTGAACCACCGGATGTCCGGTGCCGTCGCCAGGTGCTGCAGGAACCGGCAGATCCATGTCCTCCGGCGGATACAGGTCATAAAATTCCTGCGGCACAATCAGCGGATAGTGGGGCGTGATGAAGGATGCAAACAGAACCCAGGGTTTGTCTGAGTGTTGTGCTGCGTCGGTTCTGAGCCAGCGACAGGCATCGTGGGTGATGCCCTGATCCATGACCGTGTAGTCGCATTCACCCGCACCGATGTTGTGCGAAAAATCCACGGTCTGATCCCAGTCCGGCGCGTCCTTCCGAATGATGCCACGCACCCAGCCGATACCGTTTGATACATGCAGCGAATGGGATTCTGACAGGAACCCGTTATCGTCATCACCGGAGCGGTAGTGCAGCTTGCCGATGGAGTCCACATGATGCCCGGCCTCGATCAGTCGATGCCCCCAGCCCGGTACCGATCCGTCGTAGGGCTGGGCGTTGCTCCAGAACCGGTTCTGGTGAACATACAGGCCCGTTGCCAGTGAAGCCCGGGCCGGCACGCAGATCGGCGCGGGTGTATAGGCATTATCAAATCGGGTGCCACGCGCCGCCAGTTTGTCCAGATTTGGCGTTTGTACAACCGGGTGCCCGTAACACCCGCTGGCATCGCGCATGTGTTCGTCTGACATCAGGATCAACACATTCTGGTGTGCCATGATTACGCCAGATCTTCCCAGGTCCAGGTGGTTACCGGCAACCGGTCCGCGGTGTCGTCCACGCGCCGTTCCAGCGCCGGACGGTCCAGAAGACCGCTTTGTGTGTCGACCACCTCGACCACGGCGGCGGCATTAACAGACGCAGCACGAAGCGCGAAGCCGGGCTTTTCGCCACCGGCCAGATGGGTGCAGAGCGTTGAGGTGAATGCGTCCCCGGCTCCGGCTGTGCCTTTGGGTTCAGCCTTTACGCTGGGACAGAAGTGGACACCGGTATCATCCGCCAGATAGGCGCCATCGGTGCCATCTGTCACAACAATATTGCTGACGCCGTGGCGACGCAGGCGGGCGAAAAATTCGGCCAGTGACAGATCGAGCCCGCCAAAAGCCAGACCAATACGCATGAGTGGAGGATTGATGTCATCGGGCATCACATCATCGCTCACGTCCGCCACGTCTTCCATGGCGGCGATGGCAGGCACCAAAGACTCGGCCTCGACACGGTTGATGGCCAGAAGGTCGATGTTTTTCAGGGCCTCCAGGAAGGTGGCTGTGCGCGAGGTAAGCTGACGGATACCCGGATTGGCAGCGACAAAAGAACCCGCTGCATGGCCGAGTTCGACCGCAACCGGAAAGCAGTCGGCAGACCGGTTGGACAGATTGGTGATGTACACCAGGTCGCGGCCCTCAAACATCTCCGGTGTCAGTTCAGACGGTCGTAACAGGGTATTGGTGCCACGCTGGGTGAAGATGGTGGCGTTGCGGTTGTGGGACGACACCATGACGGCCGTCCCGGTGGGGAGTTCCGCCGTGCGAAGGGCAAGGGAATCATCAACGTTTTCATGGGCCAGGCGGTCGATGATCCGCGATCCGTTGGAATCCGATCCAATCTTGATCAGCGCACTGACATCCACCCCCAGACGCGACATGGCAACGGCTGCATTCACGGCGCCGCCGCCGATGTGGGTGGAAATGCTTTCAGACTCAATCTTGCGGCCCTGTTCCAGCAGTAAATACGATGCTGTGGCGTTGTGCATGGTCAGTCGCTCCACGTCGCGGCTGGCGACGATGGCGATAATGTCGACCATGGCTGAGCCAATACAGATTGCGCGCATAAAAGTTCCTTTGTTCCAGATTTTCCCTCGTCAGGATCGGCTTTAACACGGTGCACCAAAATGGCATCGCGTGGGATTTCTTACCAGCCATAAATCAGACGACAAAAGCGATCAGAATAGGCGAATCCGAACCATCTGGCATGACACAACCACAAGTTTGTCAGATGCCTATGTTTTTATGCATAGTTAATGACCGATTAATCATTTGATATTAAAGAGGAAATGATAGATAAATCAATTCCGATTGCAATGTCGCGTTTTATGTGGCGAATTGGAGTCGGTGATAATAGCCCTACATGTATTCAGGTAATGTGTGGGGGCGGGTTTTGTTGATCAGATTGGGTTGTTTTTTTGATGATGAAATCCGGCAAATGATTGGCGCTATTGTGGTGTTCGAGACGTGGAGTGGAATCGCATGACGCAGAATCGGTACAGCCGGTTCGTTCGTTCAGTGACCAGCGGCGTATGTGGTGCGGCCATCGTGCTCATATGCACGCCTGCGTTTGCTGTTTCCCTGCACGACGAAATCGCCGACTTGCTGGCGAATCACAAACGTCTGTCGGCGGCACGGGCTGACGTGTCGGAAGCCGTTGAATCCACAGCCGTGGCAGAGGGCGCCTGGAATCCCGAAGTCTCCATCACTGCCAGTCAGGGTTATGAAAGTCAGACGAATGGTGCCGACCGTGATGATTCGTCTCTGCCACCACGTGAACTGGCGCTCTCCGTCACCCGGACCTTGTGGGACTTTGGTCTGACAGATTCCAATATTGACCGGGCCGAGTTGAGCGAGCAGCAATCAAGGCAGACCCTTGATTCCACGCGTCAACAACTGGTTCTGGAAGGCGTGCAGGCCTATCTGGAAGTGTTGCGGACACATAAATTGGTCCAGTTCGCCCGTGAATCTGTGAAGAACATCAAGCATCAGGCAGAACTGGAAGATTCCCGCGTTCAGCGTGGTGCCGGCGCGTCAACGGACGTTTTGCAGGCAAAACGGCAGTTGGCCGGTGCGGAGTCCCGCCTGACACAGGCTTTGGGTGCATTCAAGCTTGCCAACAACCGGTATCGTGCGGTGTTTGGGCATGATTCCGGATCGCAGGAAGAAATGTCAGCGCCCATGACGCCGTTCCTGGACGTGCCGGAAACGCTTGAATCGGCCATTCAGAACGCTCTTGAGACCAACCCGGAACTGTTGGCAAGTGCAACCCAGGCAGATATTGCCCGCGCGGATATCAGTATCACCGAATCGGAAGAATTCTATCCGGCGATTGATATGTCGCTTGAGCATACATTGCAGGAAGATTTTGCCGGAACCGCCGGGCGGGATATTGAAACCCTGGTCAAGGTCGAGCTTACCTACGACTTTAACCTGGGTATGACAGCGATAAACACTCTGCGGGCATCGGAGCACGCCACGGTGGCTGCAAACAGCCGTTACGGTGATGAGCGCAACCTCGTGGAAGAGCAGGTACGGAATGCGTGGGACCGTCTCGATACGGCCAGAAATAATGCGGCGCATCTGACCAATCAGGCCGATATCGCCGCAGAATTCCTTGAGTTGGCGCGAAAAGAACGTCAATTGGGCGAGCGTTCCCTGATCGACGTGCTGTCCGGCGAAACGGCCCTGATTAACGCAAACAGCGAGGCCACGTCGGCACAGACCGATGTGGCATTGGCCGTGTACAGCCTGCTGGCTGCCATGGGCCACCTGGAACTGGATTTGCTGCAGTAGTCAAATTGATTGCCTGATCTGTGACCCACGTCACAAAACCACCCGAAAATTTCATGTAAGAAATACCGTTTACTTTTGACTCTATGGTCGACAGGGTCATGCTAAAGCCGTATGATATTATACGTTAGTTTCTATTTGCGATATGACAAATGGAACATTAGGGCAGTATATTTGTTACATTATTCACAATGTAATGTAGCAGTTGTGAATTTCAGGGTAGAACGCCCGGGATTTCAGGCCGTGTTTTGAAATCGGTATTCAAAGCCGCGGTTATACTGTGACAGTGCGATACAATGACAAGGCGATGTAAAAAGCGCCGACCGATTTTGCTCTTGAATTGGAAGGTCACGTGGAACGAACTTCACAGGGGTCTTGAGACTTGCCAAAAGAGGATATCGGACTAGACGGTGAGAATGCCGTCTCCAACTCCGACGAAACGCAAACCATAGTCGTTGAAACGACTGCTGCGCCTACCCTGCAGATTCCGGGCGGTGGATGGTTGCTTTATGCTGATTTTGTGCGTCAGGGACCGGACCTCCTGTTAACCGGCCAGAATGGCGAAAGTGTTCTCGTTCGCGGTTTCTTCAACAGCGCCAATCCACCGGATCTGGCGACCGAAGGCGGTGCAGTCCTGAAAGGCGACATCGTCGTCCGTCTGGCTGGACCACTTGCGCCGGGCCAGGTTGCCCAGGCAGCAGATGCGGCCATAGGCGAGCCCATTGGTCGAATCACCACGGTCGAAGGTACGGTCGAGATTGAACGGGTCGATGGAACCCGTGTGACGGTTGCGGAAGGGGATTCTGTCTATCAAGGCGATTTGGTGATTACGGCGGGCGATGGTGCCGTCGACATGGAATTCGCCGATGAATCGTCATTCTCGCTGGGTGCCGACGGGCGCATGGTGCTGGATGACATGATCTATGATCCGGTTGCCCAGGAAGGTTCCTTCGGCCTGACCATGGTGACCGGAACATTCGCTTTCATCAGTGGTAACATCGCCAAGACATCGCCCGATGCCATGGTGCTGGATACACCGGTGGCTACCATCGGTATTCGCGGCACGACGATTGTGGGTGAGATCGCCGGCGAAGGGGCCGAAAACACGTTCTCCCTGCTGCCCGATCCTGATGGCACGGTGGGTGAGGTTATTCTGTCCAACTCGGCGGGTGTGGTGGTTATCAACTCTGTCGGTGCCACGGTGTTTATCGCCAGTTCCAGCGAAGCGCCGTCAGATCCCGTCATTCTGAGTCCCGATGAAATCGCCGCACGGTACGGCAGCATCGCCACCGACCTGCCCGGCGAATCGGGTGCGTTGGGCGCGGAGCCACCTCCGGGCGATGAGCCTGCGCCGTTGACGGAAGAAGAACTTATTGAGCTTGGCGAGTTGAATCAGAATATCGCCGATGCCTTCAATGAAGGGCAGGCCCAGCAGGCTGCTTTTGAGGTTGCGCTAACCCAGGCCCTGGATATCGTGAGAAATATCCGCGATATTCCGGACCCGGTTATAGATGTGGCCAGTTTCGGCATTGTCACGGAGGCATCTACTGACTTAGGTATTCTGGATGACAACGCAACCGCGCTGTCCGCTGCCAGTACGGCTGCCGCCGCCGCAGAAACAGAAGCGGCCACACAGTCCATCTCCATTACATCCAGTGCCTCCAGTTCACTGGGTGCTGCCGATACAAACCTGACCTCGGATCAGGCCACCAGTGTGGCTTCGGTTATTGTTGCGCCGCTGGACTCACTGAATGCCGCGGCGGCCATTGCGGCTGCGGCGACCTCGCTTGCCAAGGTGAATGAAGCTGCGGCCACGTTCCTTGCCACTGGTCAGGAAATTCCGGAATCCCTGCAGGAAGCATTGGCGCTGGGTTCCGTATTCCAGCAGGCCGCCGACGATGTGCGCAGTATTATTGATGCCGTTGTTACCGCATCCACAGCCGTTATTGCGCTGGCTGTAGCGGCGGCCAAGGCCAATCCGACCGACGCCTTCAATGCAGCGAAAACAGCGGCTGCCGGTCAGATGTCAACGCAGATCGATCTGGTACTCAATCCAAATGGCGATCCCGTACCACCGGCGCTGTCTTTTAACAGTCTGTCCTCAATCATGGACGGTGTTGCGACGGCGGTGGCGACCATCAATACACTGCTCACTTCGGGCGATCTGGAAGCTGATCTGGTTTCTGCTGTATCCGCCACGTTTACGTCCGCTTCGGAAACGGTAACGGCAGCCACGGAAACGGCGACGCTGGCTTTCCAGACCATCAACGAAACGGACGCGGATACCGTTATCGCCAGAGCAGCCAGTGCCGGGACGAAAGCCGATGAGGCCCAGACCAAGTTACAGGAAGCAGACGGGCATCTGACAACCTATAAGCTGTCAGCGCCTGTCGATGCCGCATTCCGGGATATTCTGACTGCCCTTGGTGATACGGTGGAAGTCGCGGAGACAGCGGCTGTTGCAGCAGATCAGAATATCGGCAGTGCCACGGAAATTCGCGCTCTGCGTCAAGCCTACCGGGCCGAGTTTGATTCCGATGCAACAAACGATGCCACGTCGCTGACGCAACTTGTTGAAGACGCCCAGGCCGTGCGTGACCCACTGGTTGCCCCGGCAGCGACCGAGAATGACGAGGCCGATGCAGCAGCCGATGCCGTATTGGGCGCGCGCGCCGTGCTGGTCAGCAAGCTGGTTGACGACGCCATTGCCGACAAGCGGCTGGAAGCTCTTGAAGACGCGGTTGTGCAGATCGACGCGCTGGTTGTTGACGCACGTACATCCCAGCAAACCCAGGAAGCCCTGACCCTAGGCGCCAGTGACGGCACCAACGGCAGCGTCACGGTCGCCGCAGACGGCTCTGTTTCCTATGCCATCACCGCCGGTCGATTTGCTGACTTGGCTGATGGCGAATCGGCGACGGATACCTTTATTATTGCCACGGCTGCGGGCGGTGATCAGGCTGCTGCCACCGAGGCCTTCCTGGACGGACTGGACACGGCATTCACGACGTCAACCGTCACCGTCACCATTACTAATACGGGCGGCACGCTGGCCGTTGATACGGACCTGAGCGGCATTGCTGTATTTGGTGGCACGCAGGTGGATAACGCAGTCCAGGCCATCGCCGATGCCGATGCAACTGACCAGATCGCCGAAGCCCGCGCCGTCCTGGCGGGTCAGCGTCTGGTCAATGAGCAGGCGGAACTGGATTTTGAAGCCAGTCTTGTAACGCTGTTTACCAACGCCAAGACGGATGTGGAGGCCGACGTCGTTACGGCGACACAAACCGCCGTTGATACTCAGGCTGCCGTCGACGCGGCGCAGTCCGATGTGGACGATGCCGAGGCGACGTTCGCTACCGAACTGGCGGAAGCCATCGCAGCCACCGATGCTCTGGCCACAGCAGAGTCCAATCTGGCAAAAGCCGAAGGTACTCTGGCTCTGGGTCAGTTTGCGTCGGAAGTCGAGGCCCAGGCCCGCTTTGATACGGCCGTCGCCGAGGCGCTGGCGGCTGCGGAACTGGCTCAGACTAAAGCGGCAGCAGCACAGGCCGAGGCCGAGCTGGCGCTTGAAGCTGCCGGGCAGGATGAAAACGCTGCCGGTGTATTGCAGACGCCGAACAAGGCTGAAACGCAGGCTGCTGCGGAAAGAGCGGGTGGTGCCTCTCAGGAAAACACAATCACCATCTCCGGCGACTTTGCAGCCGGTGATGTGATCAGCTTTACCCTGAACAGCGGCACACCTGTTACCTATACCATTGCTGCCGGTGTTAACTCACCCGCCGATCTGGAAACGGCATTGGTCGCCTTTATCAATGGTGACGGCGGACTGAACGGTACAGTAGAAGCCATTGAGGAAGTGGAGGACGGCTTTGACGGTGTCCTGAAAATCCGCGCGCTGGCACGTCCCGGATCCTTCGACATCGAGATTACGTCGGACAATAGCGCAACCGTCATCGACGGTACCGCCACACCCACAACGGTCAGCAGTAGCGGTTTGCAGCAGGAAGCTGAAGCGGCTGCGGCAGACGCCGTCACGGCGGCTGCGAACGTGGCGAACTTCGCCAACAATCAGTATCTGAGCACGGATGCCGAAGCTGTTGCTTCGCGGACGCAGGATCTGGCTTCCGTACGTGCTGCCGAGACTGCCGCCGAGGCCGCAGGTGCAGCCGCGCTGGCCGCCGGTAATCTGGCCTGGGCCGCATCGGACCTTGCCGACGTTATCAATCCCACACCTCATGATCCGGCGGCATTGGCTGCCTTGCTGAACACCGCAACCGCGCTGGATGATGCGGCGGCGGGTACGGCAGACCAGGAAGCCGCCATCGCGGCTGCCGAGGCGCGACTGGCGGCCCAGCAGGCAATCGCACAGGTCGTTTCTGATTTTGCAGCACTGAATGATGCCACGGATGCCGCCACGTCTGCCACGGACGCTCATATTCTTGCCAACGGTATTGTTACGGCGACAGCCGTGGCTGGCGAAGACGGTAAAATCACCATAAGCGCCAACGTTGCCAATGTGAATTTGAACACCAGTTTCTCTGGTGTCTCAACGGGTGCGTTGACCAACGCATCGCCCAGTTCGTCATCCGGTGCGCAACTTGATACCGTAACGTTGACCAGTGCGGCGACGGCGGGCGACACCTATTCGCTGACCGTTTCCGCCAACCAGGTCGATGTGGTCACGTTCTCCGGCACCGGCGAAGCGGGCGATACCTATTCTGTTACCGTCAATGGCAGCACCGTCACCTATACGGCGGCGGCCACCGATACAACGCCGGCGTTGATTCAGGCAGGCATTATTGCCGCTGTGAACGCCAGCGGTGCCATTAACGGAACCGTGACGGCGACGGCGGGCGAGGAAACCACCGAAGTCAAGCTGACCGCCAATACGGCGGGTACAGCCTTTACGTCTTCGGCTACGGCGGCTGACGCTGATGGTGTTCTCGCCGATAACTTCGCCCTGTCCTATACAGAGGTCGCTAATTTTGCCACGACCACCGTGACCTATACGGCAACGGGTGCTGAAAACGGTCTGGCTGGCATCCGCAACGCGCTGGTGGATGCCCTGAACGAAAGCACGGCCCTGTCCGGTCTTCGCGGCACAGCCGCCAGTGAAGCCAAGAGTGCAGCGGCGGCGGCCCTTGCCGCAGACGCGGCAGAGCAGACCGATGATACAGGCCGTGGGCCTGCTGCTATTCAGGCTGCAGCAGATGCCGAAGCGGCGGCTGTGCTTGCCGAAGCAGCGGCCACAGCGGCAGCAACGGCGGCCACAGCGGCCACAGCGGCAGCCAGTGAAGCGGCGGCGCAGGCTGATTTCGCGGCAGCGGCGGCCAGTGGAACAACAGCCGGTGCGGCCCGTGCGGCGCAACGCGCAGCAAATGCATCAGCCAGTGCGTCCGTTGGTTCCGGTAAAGTTGACCAGTCTTCGTCGACAGCCGACGCCGAAGCCCAGGCAGCCCGCTCATCGTCAGATCTGCAGGCTGTAGAAATCGAAGCGGCGACCTTTGCCGATGACGCCAATGCAGCAGCAGCAGCAGCAGCAGCGGCGGCCCGGGCGGATGCCCAGGCGGCTGTTGATCAGGCCCGTGCTGACCGTCTGGCTGCCGAGGAACTGGCCGAAACACAGGCCACCAGTTTTGCCGTTACTGCGGAAGCAAAGGCGGAAGAGGCATTGCAAGCGGCGGCTATCGCCGAAGCAGCGGCCAGAAACGTCAATTCCACGGCTGCCAGTGCCGCAGCCGAGACCGCCCGTGTTGCGGCGGAAGAAGCGCAAGCCGCCGCCGCCGCCGCCATTGATGCGGCATTGGGCAACGGCGCGGAGGCTCTTAATCAGGCCCTGCGCGCATCCCGTGCGGCATCCGAAGCATCAACCAGTTCCGGTTCCGCGCAGGCCTCCTCGCAACTGGCTGCGAATGCTCTTGATGCCATCCAGGACTGGGTGGATGGCACAGCATCCATCGCCCGTCTGGCGGCACAGCAGGCCGCTGCCGCAGCGGCAGCAACCGCATCGCTGGCGGCACAGGCCGCGGCTACGGCGTCCACGGATGCAGCCGAAGCCCGCGATGCCGTCATCGCGCCAAATCTTGATCTGGCTGCGGCCCAGGCTGCCGTTACCTCGCGTACCAATTCGCTGGCCGAAGTTAATGCGAAACGTACAGCAGCGGACGATGGTGACGATGGCAATCTGTCCGATATCGAAGCCGTCTGGGATGCTGCGATTTCTCAGGCAACGCAGGCTCTCGCCGATGCTCAATCCGCCGTAACGGACGCCCAGTCCGCAGTTACGGCAGCGGAAAATGCCCGTGATCTTGCCGTGACTGCTGCCATAGATGCGGCAACGGCAGCGGCAGCGGCTGCATCGGTAGCGGCTGAGACGGCTGAGCAGTTTGGTTTTGGTGTCGCCTTTGAAATTGGTGCCCAGGCCTCTGCCCAATCCAGTGCCGATGCGGCGCTGGAGAATATTCTGACCGAGCTGGGCACGGCGATTACCGAAGCCGAACAAGCGGTTGCGGACGCCAACGCGCAGGTGGTCATTATCAAGGCCGAGGCCAGCGAAGCCATTGAAATCGCAGATGCGATTGCGGGCGGTGACAACAGTCAGTCCGTTGATGCCTCGGAAGCCCTGGCAGCGTCCAATGCGGCCACGGCTGCTGCCAATGCTGCTGTAACCGCATTGGCCAATGCCATAACAAGATTGGGATTGGCACCGGCTTCCGACTCTGTTGCTGATCGTATTGCGGCTATCAAGGCCTTTGCGGCTGATGCGGCGAGCATTGATGATTTGACGATCGATCTTAACGATGCATCGGTCGTCAAACCGCCACAGACGCTGATTGATGCCCAGGATTCCGCCAATACGGCACAAAACGCGTTGGTGACATCGTTGAATGCCCTGTCTGATTCTGTCGCTCAGGCTATTACCACTGCCGCAGCGGCGGCGGACGAGGCGGGCGATCAGCTTGTTGTTGTAACCACCGCCAGGGACGATGCTTCCGCGCTCGAACAGGCCCGTATCGATGCCGCCGGCAAGGCGCTGGCGACAGCCCAGGAAGCGGCCACGGCAGCGGAAAATCGCGCCGACGCCGCCAAGGCAGAAGCGGATGCAGCCTTTGAAGCGGCCACGGCCCGCGCGTCCGACGCTGCGGCTGCCGATCTTGCCAGCACCACAGCCAGTGAGGCATCTGCATCGGCGTCGACAGCAGCAGGCGATGCCCAGACCGCCTTTAATGCAGCTACCACGGCGGCCGGTCTTGCAGCCGATGAAGCGGCGGATGCCCTCGCGGCGTTCAATCTGGTCACTGCCAACATGGCGATTGCTGACACCTCGGGCAGAGCCGTGGATGATCCAAACTGGGTACCCACTTATATTGACCCGGCGGTTTTCCAGGCGGCTGATCAGGCCAATGATCAGGCGCAGAATGCCCTGGCGGCGGCCAACGAAGCTGTGCAGGACGCAGCCGAAGCCTTGCAGGGGGCACAGGAAGCGGCTGCAACAGCAGCCAGCGCCGCCGCTGACGCAGCCACGGCTGCGTCATCTGTCAGCACGGCAATCGCCGGTACCGCAGCGACAAACGCAGCGGCCGCGGCTGGTGCAGATGGTGCTTTGGGGTTCTCGGATGAAGCGGGTACTCTGGCGCAGTCGGCAAGAGATATAACCATTCCCGGTGGGTCAACGCTTACCGAAGTCCTGGCTTTAGTCACGACAGCAGAAGATTTGGCGGCACAGGCTGCTGCGCAGGCTGATTTAGCCGACGCCAGCGCCACCACAGCCAACGAAGCCTTTGCCTCGATCCCAGTATCCATCGTCATAGAAGGCACGGTCGAGGCCGGGGACAGGTTCAGTGCAACGATCAACGGCACCACGGTTTCTGTTACCGTCGCAACCGGTGACACGCTGTCTGATGTGCGCGATGCCCTGGTCAGTGCCATCAACGATAATGCAACAACGGGTGCGGATGTTACCGCCAGCACGACAACGCAGGCAGGCCGCCTGACCATTCTGCGTGACGACGCTGATGAAATTCTCAATGTTTCCGCGACCACCACGAATGTGGCGCAAGGCGTCAATGACAATCTGATTCAGGTTGTCACCTTTAAAGACGCCCGTTCCAACGCCCAGGCCGCCGCCGATGCGGCAACGGCTGCGGCGGCAACAGCCAGCGGTGTGGCCCAGGTGGATACACTGACCATTGGCGGCACGGTCGCTGTCGGTGATGTGTTTACGGTTCAGGTCGGTGCCGACACCCTTCTGGTTACCGTGAAGAGCGCCACCGAGCATACAGTCAAGATCAATTCCGATGCTGCGACGGATGTTGCTGTCACGGACGGTGCCAGCATCGCTACCGTTACCACGACCCTGATTGAACAAATCAACAGCGCTACGGAAACTGCAATTGCCTCGGCTGGCGATGGCGCAGGCAAGATTTCCCTGACCGCGGGCAACCCGGGTGTGCCGTTTATCGCCGATGCCAGTGCAACGGGCGACAGTACCGCTTCGGTTGCCACCACGACCGACAACTTCAGTGGCGCATCCCAGATCGCCCAGGTGGACACCATTGCGCTTACCGGTACGGTGAACGTTGGTGATGCCTATACGATTACGGTCAATGGCAATGATGTTACGGTGTCTGTCACCAGCGCCACCGAACATGCGGTCACCGTTGATGGCGTGACCACCAACGTCGCTGTCACAAACGGCACCACGCTGGAGACAGTTGCCGACTCCTTTGTTGATACGTTCACAACCGATACACCCGCTGGTGCGCTTGTTTCAGCGGAAGCCGGATCGACAGCGGGTGAGTTCAGCCTGACCGCGCGGACCGCTGGTGTAGCATTTACATCTGGCCAATCTGTCGCCGATGGCAGTGGCGCAACGATTGAAATCACGGCCACAGTTGCCAACCTGCAGGGTGCCGATGACTTGGCCGCCGATGCGGCCGCCGATGCCGAAGCACAGGTGGTTCTCGCCGCCGCCGGTGCCGACGATGCGCAAGCGGCACAGGCGAAGAGCATTGTTTCACTGGCGGCCAGTAATCTGTCCAGTGAAACGGCTGAGGCCGAGACTGAATCTGCGGCGACGGCGATTGATAATATCGTTACGGCGGCTGAGACCGCCGCCCGTGACGCCCGTGATTTTGCCGATGTTGCCGCCGCGGCGATTATTGCCGGGAACCAGGGTGATGCTGATACGGCTGCAAACAATGCGGCACAGGTTCTGATCGACGCGGCCAACGGTCTTTCCCTGACCACCGCTGATGGAACCATTGATACGTCGGCAGAGGCCATTGCGGCGATTGAAGCAGCGGCTACAGCCGCTTCCAACGCATCCCGGGATGCTCTGCTTGAAGCGACAACCGATCTGGGGCTGAGCGTTACGGCGCAAACGGCGGATGCTGCTGCCACGGCGTTGGTTGCCGAGGCCAACCGTATTCTGGCTGATGGCGACGCCACCGGTGTCGCAAAGAATCTGGCGACTGCTGCGTTGAACGCCATCGCTACCGCGCAGATCACCGCCAATAACGCTGAGCAATCCGCCGCTTCTGTACTTCAGTCCATGGACAACGCTGAAAAGCAGATTGATCTGGCCAATGCGGGCGCGGAACAACTGGCGGCACTGCAGGCCGCAGCCAACGCGCAGGCCATTGCCGCTGCCCAGGAAGCGGCTGCGGCTTCGGTCGAAGAGGCGCAGAACGCATTAACAGATGCCGAAGACGCGGCCAATGATGCCCTGGTTGAGGCCCGCGATGCGGTCGCCGCGACCGAGACAATCCTGAATGCGGCCCTGACTTTTGAAAATAATGCGTCATCCAGTATTTCCGGTGCCGGTGGCGAGGTTCAGGCCGCCCTGACCGCGGCGAGCAGTGCGTTGACGACCATTAACGGGTTGCTGGGTGCAACCGAACTGGCGGCGGATGCCGGCAGCCAGACTGCCACAGCCATCGACGCCATCATTGCAGAATTGAACGACATCCCGCAGACCACGGATATCATCATCACCAGTGGTGCCGAGAGCGGCGAAACGGTACGGGTGACCATCGGTGGCACCGACGTGGATGTTGTTGTCGGTGCCAATGACAGCATCACCGACATTCGCGACAATGTTGTAACTGCCATCAATGGTTCCGGACTGGCGGTGACAGCAGAGAATGGTTTCAGTATCGCCACTATACGCATCGTCACCAACGATGTTTCTGCAGACAATTCAACACCCGCAACGTCGCTGACGATTACATCCAGTGTGGTGAGCGGAACAGCGGGTGATGTGCAACAGATCGCGCTGCTGCAAACGGCAATTACGGGTCTCACGTCTGGTCTGACGACGGCGAGCAGCATTTCAAGTGACGTGCAGGGACTGGTGACAACAGCCAGCAATGCGGCCACCCTGGCGGGTGATGCTGCGACGCGTGCAGCCGCTGATACGGTTCCGGCCGATGCGGAACTCGAAGCTGACACTGCCCAGGCCCAGGCCGATATTGCCGTCACAGCATCGGAACTGGCCCGCGCCAAGGCGACCCAGTCAGAATCCGCATCCGGTCAGGCGGAAGCCGGTCGTGATCAGTTCATTCAGGGTGTTGCCAAGGTTGAAGAAGAAACCGCCCTGGCCCTGGCCCAGGCGGAAGCCGACGCCAAGCCCGTCGCCAAGGCTGATACGGCCTCAGTCGACGAGGGCGATCCGGATGTTGGCGATACCATCAACAGCAATTCCGTTACCGTTGATCTGCTGGCCAACGACCTGCGTGGCGATGGCTCTGCACTGACAGATGGTATCATCGCTTCGGTCGGTTCAGCCAATGGTGGTGCAATTACGATCAATGCACAGGTAATTGCCCTCGATGTGGCTGCCGGTCTGGGTGATGGCGATACGATCACGTTGACCATTGGTGGTCAGGACTTTGAATACGTTGTCGACCATGCAGTCGTCAGTACAGCCGATGGCATTCGTGCAGCCATCGCCGATGCGATCAATAACAATGCAACGGCCAGCGGTTTTGTCACGGCGTCGGCGGCGGATGGTGTTGCTCGGATTGAATTTACGTCTGCCACGCCGGGAACGCCAATTACGGTAACCGCATCTTATGCAACGGCGGCGGCACCATCCACGGATGTTGATTATGCCGTCAACGGCGGTGCCAGTGTTGCCAACGGTACGGTGACCTATACCACCATTGGTGATTTCAACGGCGACGATACCTTTACCTATACGGTCCAGAACTCGTTCGATCCGCCCAGCTTCAGCTCCAATACCGTGACAGTGACGGTCAATCCGCTCAATGACGCACCTGATGCACAGAGTGATTTTGCCACCACGGCGTCAGAAAGCTCGCCGGTTACCATCAACGCGCTGGTTAACGATGTGGATGTGGACGGTGATACCCTGTCTATCAGTGCCATCGGTGACATGACGATTACAGTGGCTGATGCGGATGTGGCCACTTATCAGGGCGGCGGTACGCCGGTTTCCAATGGTGATGGAACCACGACCATCACCTATACGCCGAGCACGTCCGGCACCACACACACCTTTGTTCTGGGTGTGCTGGAAGATAACGGCAATGGCACGCTGACATTTACGCCGGATGACACGTTTGCGGAACTGGGCATTGGTCAGACCAGGACGGTGTCTATTGATTACACCGTGAAAGACACCAGCAACGTCACGGACAGTTCGACCATCAATATTACGGTTTCCGGCACCAACAATAATCCCACAATCACGGGTACGACCGGTGATCCCAATGCCACTCCAATTACGCTGAGCACCAATGAGGACACGGTCCTCAACGATACTATTGAAGTTGCTGATCCAGATAGCGAGTCCAGCGCCTTTACATTCTCGGTCGCCCGCGCGGCGGCTGATGGTACAGTTACCATCGATAATACCGGCGCATTTGAATATACGCCCGATGATGATTTCTTCGGGACGGATACGTTCTCTATCCGTGTTGATGACGGCGGCGGCGGGTTTTCCAAGAAAGAAGTGACGGTTACGGTCGTAGCAGTCAATGATGCTCCGGAAACAGTGGCCGATGTTGCGGCGGTCAAGGCCGACAAGTCTGTTACCGTGAACGTACTGGCCAATGACAGCGACGTTGAGGGTGATGCCATCACGCTGAGTAGCGTCACCGTTGCAGGTGGAATTGGTACGGCTACCATTAAACCCCAGGTGATCGCTTACAATATCACGGGTGGTCTGGATACTGGCGACACCATTTCAATCGCCATCAATGGCGGCACGCCACTGGATCTGGTGATCGGAACGGATGTCACGGGTGGCGACGCCAATGCCCTGCGTACAGCCATCGTTACGGCTGTTAATGCCGCGACCTCTCTGTTAAATGCTTCGGCGACAGATGACGTGACGCGGATTGACTTTACCGCAGCAACGCCGGGCGTTCCCATTACTGTTGCAGTTACCGGCATCGACAGTTCCGACGGCAATGCAGCCATAACGACCCATACGGTCAACGGTTCGGCCAGTAAGGCCAACGGTCGGGTAACGTATACGGCCAGCGGATCAGACGATCTGGCCGGCGGCGAGTTTGACGACGTTGTCCTCGATTACGTGCTGACAGACGATGGCGGTGGCAGCCCCACATCCAACGGTACACTTACCGTAACGGTCGAAGGTGCCAACGATGCGCCTGTCGCCACAACCGATGATTCTACCATCGTTGCTGCGGATCAGTTCGCCATCATCGATGTGCTTTCCAATGATGTGGACTCAGACAACGGCAATCAGGTGGATGTAGTCACGCTGGGTGGCACCATTGAAGAAGATGACGAGTACGTCGTCACGGTGACTATAGATGGTGTTGACTATGAGGCGTCCTTCCAGTCGCGGGGTGCCGATACTCTGGCGGATGTGCGCAGTTTCCTGGTCAGCAATCTGAGCAGTGTCCTGTCGGGACACAATGTTGGGGTCGCGGCGGGCGAAGCGGATGGCGAAATCGTTCTGACCGCATCCAATCCGGGCGTTTCCTTTGAAACGGTTGCCGCTGCCACCAATGCAGGCGTTGTTACCGACAACACAGCCGCCGCCGAAACCACAACCGAAGGTCTGCAGATTCTCGCTACCAGCGATGGTGCCAAAGGTCAGGTGCTGGTTGACGCACAGATTGATTCGTTAATTCTGCTTCCGCTGATTGACGTTGCTGCTGCCACCGCTGCTGCTGTGACGGCTGCTGCGACGGCTGCGACGGCTGCGACGGCTGCGAGTACGGCGGCGACGGCGCTAAGCACCGCCATATCGGCGGCCACCGCCCAGGCTACTGTTGTCAGCGATGCTACAACCTCGCTGTCAATGGGACAAACGGCGGCGGATGACGCACAAACGGCAGTGGACTTGGCGCAGGCTGCAGTGGATGCCGACCCGT
>JAJFID010000125.1 GCA_021775325.1 Rhodospirillales bacterium | reverse complement strand
GGTTCTGGACAAAATTACGATGCAGTTCACTCCGGCGTTTAACGATATGTTTGATGAAGCCAGTACGACAACAGCATACATAGAATACAAGGGTGTCTGGTGGGATCATCTGTTGCGCCCGTTCGATCTGCCGCTCGATGTTGCCTTCACAGGGGGCGATCAGTCATATGATCTGGCGAAAGAGGCGGATCCCCAGGCAGCCGCCGTTGAGCTGGCCTTGGGTGCGCTTGTTGATGCGTTCGGTTCCGACGTGGCGTCCATGTTCGTGAAAGGGCATTTCACCAACTGGAGTGCTGAGCCGTTTTCCCGCGGTGCCTACGCCTATGCAAAAATCGGCAAAAACAGGTCCCGCAAAAAGATTGCAAAGGCAATTGATGATCGGCTGTTTTTCGCGGGCGAGGCCTGCGTGCCCAAATGGGCAACCCAGGCGACGTCAGCCTATCTTTCTGGTAAAAAAGCGGGGCAGGATGCAGCAGACGAAGTCAGCTAGAATGCAGGAACGGACTGACTGGTCACGCGATTGAATCTGATGGAACGACCGTCGGTTCGATTTCAATCAGGAACGCTTCATCCGCCAGTCCCGATACTCCTATCCAAGTGGCGCAGGGTAGTTTGTCGCCAAACACGTCCTTTAAACCGCGGCTGATAGGATCGCTGTCGTGAATATGGCTCTGTTTGATGTATAGACGCAGAGCAACAACGTCACCGAGCGAAGCGTTGGCATAGGATAATGCCGATTCTATGTTACGCAGGCTCTGAACGACCTGAGTATACATATCATCCCTGCCAACGATTTCACGATCCGCGTTCCAGGCAACCTGTCCTGACAGACTGATTGAACGATAGGGGACGGTCGTGACAACCATCTGGGAAAAACCAACGGGTTCGCTGTCGAATAATTCCGGGGGGTTCGTACGGATTGGGTTCATTGAAGGATTTCTCGCGCTCGTTCCGGCCTGACCAACTTCTAGCGCGTTGACCCACACGTTTCAAATTAGATGATCAGACTTATTGTGCCCAGTCATCCGGCAGTTGGCCATCAAACGTGTGCGTTTCAACACGAGCCAAAGATGATTGACGGGCAGAACCGAAAAAAGTACTTGGGTTAACACCGGAGTTTTGATTATCAATGATACGTGTAATTCTGCCGTAAAGTGCCGAGACGGAGATTGGGCTTCCAAAAAATTCAATAATGCCTTCGTCACGCGCCTGAACGGTATTTGAGAACTCTACGCGTGAAGACACTAGAATTACAGGAATCAGAGTATCCAATACCGCTGCGGAGCGACGGAGCATGTGCGTAAAGCGAACGCCGTTCGTGCCACAAGAAGGCCTGCCGTACAAAACCAGATCGGCACGGTGACTTCCCAGACGTTCAAGGCCGAGATCGACACTTTCTACAGAGGTGATGGTCTGGACGCCCAATCTGAGCAGAATGATCCGAACCACGTCGCGGACATATTTGTCCTCATCAATGTGCAGAACGCTGAGTTCGGACAAATCATAGTCTTTGGAAGGCGCCAGCTTAACGGCTGTACTTCTGGGCTGGGAGAGCATTGTTATTTCCTGTCGTTACCTGAGTAATACGAACAAGAGCGGTTGGTTACGTTTTCTTCAGAACGTTGAACAAAACATTAACAGCGCATGGTTAGCAAAAGATTAACAGCTGCCTCCTTCAAGGTTCCCGCCAAGTAAAAAACGGGCTGTTTCCGGGCCTGACCATTGTTACTTGACCTAGATCAAGGCACCAACGCATCCCACCCCCTACACACGTACTGTGCCTAACACCACGGTTAACAGCAAAGCTACGGAGGCAGGAAAATGGCGGAACCAGATCAGCCGGAAGAACAAGCCCCTTCAACGGACACTGAAGATCATGCGGAGAAAATTCCAGCCATGCAGAGCTTGTTGGATAACCATTTTCTGTTGCTGTTTATCGGCGTCGCGGTGCCTGCAGTGCTCTACACAATCTGGGGTGTGATGGAAGTTGCCCACATACCCATCGCCAATTGAGTAAAAATCTATGGAAGAAGGAGAGAGACAGTGGCTTTAACACCTCCTGATGACCGACTGTGGTGGAAACAGCCCCTGCACGGTATCGAACTAAGCTGGATCACAATATCGTTCCTTTGGGGACTGCTGATGTTCGGCATGATGGTTTACTGGCATCTGACCGGTGATCAGAATCTCTCCAACGAGGCATATCGTATCAACCCCGACGTCTACGCCGAAAAAGTAGAAGCCGCAGCTGAAGAATATATGGTTCGCGAAGACGAAAACAGCGGTATGCCCGTCGTTCATCCACCGCCCGGTAGCGACGTCTACATGCTGGCCAGATTATGGGAATGGTGGCCCATTCTTGAGTTGGAAGAGGGCAAGGAGTACCGGTTGCACCTGTCATCGCTTGACTGGATGCACGGGTTTTCGCTCCAACCCGCAAACATCAATCTGCAGATTCACCCCAACTACGAGATGGTCCTGACTGTAACCCCCGACAAGGCTGGTGAGTACGGCGTTGTCTGTAATGAGTATTGCGGCATCGGGCATCATCAGATGCTCGGCAAACTCATCGTTGTGAAATAGGAGGCCACCCGCATGTCAAATCTCATGTTTCGCACCTGCCCGGAGACAGGCCTCAAAGTACATGGCCCGGCAGAAGCGCTGATAAAAGCCAATGCGGTTGTTGCCGTTGTGTTTTTGCTCATTGGCGGCTTGTTTGGCCTGCTGGTCGCGTTGACCCGTTGGCAGGCTATTCACCTGCTGCCTGCTGATCTGTTTTATCTGGCATTGACCGCACACGGTGCTGACGTGCTGGTGTTCTGGATTATCTTTTTTGAAGTGGCACTGCTGTATTTCGCCTCAGCCATTCTGTTGAACTGCCGATTGGCCACGCCAAGAATCGCCTGGGCCGCCTTTTTTCTGATGCTGGCAGGTGCCGTGATGGCCAATGTGGCCGTGCTGCAGGGTGAATCCAGCGTCATGTTTACGTCATATGTACCCATGAAGGCGGCACCGCATTTTTATCTGGGTCTCATCTTGTTTGCGGTCGGCACACTGGTTGCAGTTGCCGTATTTTTCGGTACCCTGGTCATCGCCAAACAGGAAAAGACTTACTCTGGCTCCGTTCCACTGGTGACATTCGGCGCTGTCACGGCAGCAATCATCGCTGTCTACACCATCGCGTCCGGCGCCATCATCCTGATTCCAACGTTTTTGTGGTCTGTTGGTCTGGTTGGTGAGATCGACACCCTGACCTATCGCATCGTGTGGTGGGGGTTTGGTCACTCGTCACAGCAGATTAACGTCGCCGCACAGGTGGCATGTTGGTATGCCGTCGCGGCATTGACCGTTGGTGCCAAACCAATCTCGGAAAAAGTCAGCCGTTTCGCATTCCTGCTGTACATCTGCTTCCTGTTGCTGGCGTCGGCGCATCACCTGCTGGTTGATCCGGGCATCAGTTCAGAATGGAAAGTGTTCAACACCTCCTATGCTCTGTTCCTGGCCGTCCTCGGCAGCATGATCCATGGCATGAGTGTGCCGGGTGCAATTGAGGTCGCA
Source organism: Rhodospirillales bacterium (assembly GCA_021775325.1). GTDB lineage: Bacteria > Pseudomonadota > Alphaproteobacteria > Rhodospirillales > Casp-alpha2 > JABJGO01. The sequence continues at coordinate 13,758 of JAJFID010000125.1, read as the reverse complement.
CAACGCAAGAACGGGTTTGCCCACGGAGTGTTTACCTGGCTACGCAAGGCACCATGGGGCAATCCCGCGTTCGCCGGAATGTTCCTGAGCGTCATTCTGTTTGGTTTTCTTGGTGGCATTACCGGCGTCATCATGGGCACCGAGCAACTCAACATCATAATCCACAACACCCTGTACGTGCCCGGTCACTTCCATGGCACAGTCGTCGCGGGCACAACACTCGCGTTCATGTCCATTACGTATCTGGTCGTTCCCCTGATTTTCCGGCGCGAGCTCATATTCAAGCGTCTGGCGCAATTACAGCCTTATCTGTTTGGCCTTGGAGCCATGGGAATTTCAGTATTCATGATGGCGGCCGGCACGCTAGGGGTATCGCGCCGCCACTGGGATATGGCATTCAGCGACGCACCTTTCAGCTTCGATTACCCACCTGCCGCCTTCATGATGATGGGGCTCAATGGAATGTCTGCCATTGTCGCCTCGCTGGGTGGCGTGGCGTTTATCGTCGTCATAGTTGGATCGATCCTGTTCGGCAAGAAACGGGACGATGCATTCGCGAAGGAAAATCCGGTGATCTTCCAGGGCAGTGGCGCAACCGTTGCCCACCACGGAGATGCCGGATCCCTGAAGATACCGGGAACCACGATACTGGTTGCCGTGTTCTTCCTGTCCTTCGTTCTCTACTACTTCGTCAATTGGAAGTATCTGTCAGAGGTCTGGCCGTTAAGCTGATGATCTGACGAGGGGAGAGTACGCGGGTCGTGCTCTCCCTCAATTTCTTCCGTCGGGGGGACGGAATTATCCGGGGCCATTATTGCCATGAACTTTTTTTCAGGTGCAGGGAACGTATCCAGGATCGCCGGTGTGATTCTGTACGGATTGACGGGGTTTGGCGTGGGGCATGCCGTCGCGAGTACCGGTGAGGATTCGTTCGACGAGAGGGCGGCGCTCGAAATCAGTGAATTATCTGTCGGTCAATCGATCAGCCGATACGGATTTCAGGGGACAGACAACACGGTCGTCCAGTTATCCGATTTTTCCGACAAACCATTGGTTATCAGCCTGATTTATACGGGATGTTCGGATGTATGCCCGATGGTTTCCGAAGCCCTGGCCAACGCCGTGGATACCGCTACGGAGACCTTTGGCGTGAACGCCTTTAACGTGGTGACTATTGGCTTCGATTCGAAAAACGACACACCGTCCAGGATGCAGTCTTACGCATCCAGTCACGGCATCGACGTGGCCAACTGGCATTTCCTTTCGGGCAGCGCCGCCGTTATTGAACGATTGGCCGACGACATCGGATTTGTGTTTACGCCGTCCGCGCAGGGTTTCGATCACATGACCCGTACCTCGGTTATCGACGGTGATGGCATCATCTATCGACATATCTACGGCGAATCATTTGACCCGCCGCAACTGGTCGAACCGCTGAAAGATATAATTTTCGGACGCACCGCCAACGTGTCGAGCATTGACGGAATTATCAATCAGATCAGGCTATTCTGCACATTGTACGATCCGGCTTCAGGCCGCTATCGCTTCGACTACTCCATATTCATATCGGCCATTGCGGCGTTCATGACTATGGGTGGCACAGGGTTCATTCTGGTCCGGGCACTGATTGCGCGCCGGTCCGAATGGCAAGCCCGTCGCCGTACTCATTTCTGAAATGATGCAGGTTTGAACAGGGATTAACTGTGGGTTCTTTCAAAGCAGTATTGCGCCAGTGTCTGATGTGGGTTGAGGGTTGGTTTGATGTAGCGTTCGGGCCCAAATGGAACCCGGTCTATTATCTGGGATCGCTCGGGTATTTCTATTTCTGGGTTGTGGCCATCAGTGGTCTGTATCTTTACATATTCATCGATTCCGGCATTCCGGCGGCCTATCTGTCTGTGGAATATCTGACTCATGATCAGTGGTGGCTCGGGGGTATCATGCGCAGCCTTCATCGATATGCATCTGATGCCATGGTGGTGATGGTCGCACTTCATGTGATCCGTGAGTTTGCATTTGATCGATATCGCGGCAGCCGTTGGTTTTCATGGGTTACGGGCGTGCCCATGTTGTGGCTGATCGTCATTGCGGGGATTACGGGGTACTGGTTGGTGTGGGATACGCTGGCGCAATACGTCGCGGTTGCCTCAACAGAGCTGCTCGACTGGCTACCCGTTTTTGGGGAACCGGTTGCCCGCAATTTTCTCGCGCCCAGCCATCTTGATGGTCGATTTTTTACTCTGCTTATCTTTCTGCATATTGCTGTGCCACTGGTGCTGTTGTTTATCATGTGGGTGCATTTGCAGCGGGTCGGGCATGCCCGAACCAATCCAGCACGGGGGCTGGCGATTGGTACATTTGCCATGCTGCTGGTTCTGAGCATTGCAGCGCCCGCGACAAGTCATGATATGGCTGACCTCAGCCAGGTACCATCGCCGGTCAATCTGGACTGGTTCTTCCTGTGGATGTATCCGGCCGCCGACAAAGCCGGCCCGGCGGTCATCTGGACCGGTGCATTTGTTGGCACGTTCGTACTCATCATTATGCCCTGGTTACCACCGCTCAGGAAACGGCTGCCAGCGATCGTCAATCTCGACAATTGTAACGGCTGCAGCCGTTGTGCCGCGGACTGCCCGTTCAACGCGATTTCAATGACACCGCGTTCCGATGGAACGGCATTCGAGTTCGAAGCAACCGTGGACAACGACCTGTGTACCAGTTGCGGAATTTGCGTCGGTTCATGCCCTACGGCGACACCATTCCGCCGGGCCAGTGATCTGGTACCCGGAATTGATCTGCAGGACCCGACACTGGCGGACGTGAGACACCAGATAGACAAACAGGCATCGAAACTTGATGGGGAAGGGCGCGTGATGGTCTTCGGGTGCGATCACGCCCTGCAGGTCAAAAAATTCGGAAACGACCGGACAGGTGTCGTCAGCTTGCCCTGTACCGGCATGCTGCCACCGTCGTTCATTGATTATGTTTTGTCGCGGCGGCTGGCATCTGGAGTAGTCATAACCGGGTGCAGGCGGGGGCATTGCCATTTCCGCCTGGGTCATGCATGGACGGAAGACAGAATCGCGGGCATTCGGGATCCGCGATTGCGCAACCGCGTGCCGCGCGAACGGCTCACCCGATTCTGGGCGTCACCAACAGATGGCAAGGCTTTCGCTCAGCATGTATCGCGTTTCCAGGCGACTGTGAGTACCCTTGATACCATCGAACACTGCAGCCGAGATGTGCCGGAAACAACCGCGACCATTTCGGAAGGTGAGGTGGTGTCATGAAACAAACCTTGCGTCTGTTTGGTCAACTGATCATATACAGCGGCTTCGCCGCGATGCTGTGGTATTTTTCTGCCAGCCCGGCCTATGAGCGTGTTCCACCGGGCTCCGCACTCATCAAATTGAGCTTTGCCCATGGCGCTGACCGGACCGCCGATTGCCGCGAACGCACCTATGAAGAGTTAATGGAACTGGCACCCAATATGCGTGCGCCCATGGACTGCCCGAGATTACGACGCGATGTTGCCATTCGAATGAAACTGGATAACGAAGTTGTCTACGACGACCTACTCGCGCCCACGGGCATTCATGGTGATGGCCCGTCGATTACCTATCGGCGGTTCCCGGTACCTGCCGGAACATTCTTGCTTGAACTTGGCTTAAGGGATTCCGGGCGACAGGAGGGATACGATTATGTATCCCGTAAGCACATTTCACTGAAACCCGGTCAGTCCCTGGCTATTGATTTCCACGCAGGTGGCACCGGATTCATCTTTGAATAGCGACAGCCGTGAGGACAAACGATGAACACACGAACGCCAATCAAATGGACAGATAACTTTTCCATCGGTGTGGCCTCGGTGGACCAAGAGCACCGTGAACTCGTTTCACTGGTTAACAGCGTGATTACCGCCATGGAGGGCGATGAAAGCACCGATACAGTCCTTGATGGTCTCGGCGAAGTATATGCAAAGATTGCCGCGCACTTTGCCCTGGAAGAGCTGCTCATGCGTCGGGAATCCTATCGGGATTATATGCTTCACAAGGAAGACCACGAACGCCTGCTGGATGAAATTCGCGACCTCATGGATGTCTATGAGGATGGCAGTTATCACGATAATCGTGACGAATTTATTGATGAAATCGCAGAATGGTTTGTCCGCCACTTCAGCACTATGGACGCCAAGCTTCATTCGCTCTACACGATGTCCTGATATCATTTACGTATTTTTGATCATTACAAATGATGGTAGTGTAATGTCACTTACTCCTGCGTGCATTCCATCGGTTAACAACAGCGAGTCCCTTGACGTGAACAGCGAAGACATTGAACTGATCCGATCACACCCATTGTTTCAGGGGTTGTCTGACAAACAGGCGGAAGGCGTGCTCACGGGCCTTGTGCCGCGCGATTATCCAAAAGGATACATGCTGTTTTCCCGCGGTGATGAGATGGAATATTTCTATTTTATCTTTGATGGCTGGGTAAAGGTGTTCCGGGAATCAGTTGATGGTAATGAGGCCATCATCGGTGTTTTTGCCCGTGGAGAAACCATCGCGGAAGCCATCGCGTTTGTAGGCGGCGATTATCCCGCCAGCGCCGAAATCATCGAACAGGCACGGGTATTGCCCATTCGGGCGTCGACGTTCGTGCGTTACCTCAAGGAGAACCCGGAAGTAGGTCTCTCCATGCTGTCGACCCTGTCTGTTCGCATGCACCATCTGGTCGGTGAAATTGAAAGCCTGAAAACGCAGACAGGCAGCCAGCGCGTATGTCAGTTCCTGTTGAAGTTATGCTCTGTACAGGAGGGCGCTGCCGTGATCGCATTGCCCTACGACAAATCCGTGATTTCAGGTCGTCTTGGTATTCAACCCGAGAGCCTTTCACGCATATTCGCCAAGCTTCGGAAGCTGGGTGTCAAAACAGAACGCGGGCGGGTTGTTATCTCGGACGTTGAACTGCTGCAACGGTTTTGTGATGGCGAGGCTGAAGTCATGAATGTTCGCCGGGCCTGACCTGACCTCCGCGCGTTACAATAACCGCTCAAGCATGCCGGCTTCCCTGACGACCCGGAATCCTATGTGATCAACAGGGCTGCCCGTACCACAACCGCCAGCGTACACTTTATCGACAAAAAACGGCACGTGGGCGCGTTCATCACCCTGGACAATCCGGTTGGGACAGAGTTCAGGGTTACTCAGCTGTGCTATCGTCCTGGGCCGGCGGTTTTCCTCGTCCGACGAAAACCAGCATGTGAGTGTCCATTCCCAGACCGAACCCGTCGTATCGGCAATTGACCAGTCGTTCTGACCGTTGGCACCAACGACCTCGGTCTTTCGGAACGGACTCATATTAGCCGCTTGAATCATCTGTCGATCAAGGATGAGATCATCAATGGTATCCCGCGTGACGTCTGCACCCGTGAATGCGGCATAGGCCCATTCTTCCTCGGTCGGGAGTCTGTATGTTTCCCCCGTGGTCTCGGACAGCCATTGTGTAAACCGATAGGCGTCGAACCAGGAGACAAGGGTAACAGGGTGATCACCGGTCTGGTAGGAACGTCGTCTGGCAGGGTTGTCGCAGCCGCCCGCCGCGACACACCGGTCCCACTGGTCAATAGTGATCTCGTGACGACTGATGTAAAACGGTGCGTCAATGCGGGCCGGTTTTGAGTAATACTTTCGTCCAAACGAGTCCGGCACCAGAATGGTCAGATTGTATGAACCACCGTCCACACGCTGCATTTCCAGCCCCGGCAGCGTGGCGACCGGGGCTGTCTGAACACCAATCCAGTTCCAGTGAATCTGTGCGAATGCCGCGAGACACAGCGTTACCAGAAAGACAGAAACAACTGCGAACAAGGAAGGGCGGGGCATGTCACGATCCTAAGGTCCCGCCTATTGCAGAGATCGCATGTAGGCGAGGACGTCAGCACGATCCTGGGCAGAGGTCAGGCCAGGGAACCGGGCTTTGGTTCCAGGCAGAAACTGCTCTGGATCCGCAAGGAAACCGGCCAGATTGACATCGTTCCACACCAGACCGGAGTCCCGTAAAGCGTCGGAATACGCGTAACCCTCAATGGCAGCCGCCGGTTTGCCGTACATATCGAACAGGTTTGGCCCATAGATCATCCTCCCACCCTTGTCGAACGAGTGACATACGGTGCAATGATTCGCCGCAACAACTTTGCCAGCCTCGACCGTTCCAACGGCCATCGGCGTACTCGCACTGCTACGAAGGGTCTCGAAATAGGCCAACAGGTCGGCACGTTGGGCTGCCGACTTGATACCGCGGAAGCTCATCTTGGTACCCTTGATGACCTTTTTGGGTTTGGTGACAAAATCGAGGAATGTCGCTGCATCCCAGACAATGCCGGAAACCAGCATAGCGTCCGAATATTTATATCCCTCAACTGTGCCAGCCGAACTGTCGAGAACATCAAACAGGTTCGGCCCAAGACGGTTTTTTCCACCTTCTTCCATGGTATGGCAGGCTTTGCACTTTTTCGCCAGTTTTTCGCCGTTGACTGGATCACCGGCGGCCATGGCACCCGATGCCATGACCAAAACCGCAAGAACCGTACCCAGTTGCAGAACAAGGGATGATATGGATGGTTTTTTCACTGTTTTCTCCTGACTTTTATCGCCTGTGATCAGGCCATCGGATGTTCGCAAATCTGCACGAGAAGAACCCACGCCAATTAAATGGGCGTAGGTTTCTTGACCTGCATCATCAGATCGTCATCCCATTCACCATCGACCACAAAATGCGCCGCTGCGCCCTTGAGGACAGCCTCAATCAGGTTGTGATTGACGTATGCATAGATACCCGGTTGCCGGAACGTGTAGGTCGCTGCTCCAGCCGCACCGCCCGCGATAAACCATGTTTCCAGTCCGGTCTGTGGTGCATCGGTAAAAGATCCGCTCTCCCACACATGATCACCGTGCCCGCCAATCAGGTGCGGACGTGTGTCGCGATTGGCCTGGGAATGCACAATCAGCACTGTTTCACCGACGCTGGCCTTCAAGGCATTATCGCCGGTCAACGCGCCAACAGCGCCGTTAAAGACAATGTGGCTGGGTGTCAGGGTCGCCATAGTTTCCATGTAGTCCGCATAATCTTCGCCTGCGGTATCATACCTGATGTACTCGTCGTCTTCATCTTTGGCCAGGTAGTAATCCTGCTCGCCAATATAGTAGGCGCGATCATAGCGGATTGGTTCGCCATTCTTGCCTTTCAATCCATCGCGCGGCAAGACCATGATGGCACCGTTCATGCCGTGGGTAACGTGATAGGGAATCATGGCACCGCCTGGCGCGCAGTGATAAACGAAGACGCCGGCCTTGGTTGCCTTGAACCTGAGAACGCACTCCTCGCCCGGCGAAACGTGGGTCAGACCACCACCGCCAAGCGCACCAGTCGATGCGTGGAAATCAATATTGTGTTCCATAGCGCTGGACGCCGGGTTCACCAACGTCAGTTCCACATAGTCACCTTCGTGAACAACAACCATAGGACCGGGGACAGAGCCGTTGTAGGTCAGAGCCCAGATTTCGGCATCATCGTCATCGAGCACCATGATTTTTTCTTCAATAACCATGCGAATCTCGACCACTTTCGGGCCGCCCTTGGCGACCTGGTCGTGTTCCGGAAAGAAGGGTGGCGCAACCAGTTCCTGCTTTACCCGTGGCAAACTCGCCACATCGGCAGCAGCTACCTGTGTTGACGCCTCGGCAGAAAATGACGCCATCTCGACTGCCAGTGAACCGATACCCGCAGCGGCTGTGCCAGTCAAAAACAGTCTTCGTGACAGGCCGTCCTGTTCTTCAATTTCCTTGGTCACCATCTTTACTCCAATATTCTTGTTTTGTGGGCATTTTCCCGGGCGACGTTGCTTTCGTTTCCCGGTTTCCACTTTCACAACCCCTGAGCCGGGGCCAGCTCTCCGACCATGCATTCGCATGCTGATCCTTGGAGAACATGACCTAATGTCACATAAAAGTCGGAAGCTCTCCTTGATCTTGATCAATTAAACGACCGCAATCTCGCGGTGGAAAGCAGGGCTGAAAGAGCAACCGGGCAGCACGACAAACAGACACAACCCTTGGCAATCAATTGTCTTGGTCTATCAAGAGAATTGAGTTTGAATATCGACGTGGTCGAAACCAGGCCACGGGTAGCCATTAGTCTGACCAGAATTAATTCGGGTGGTATCAAAGCAGCATGAAACTCTATCTCATCCGGCATGGAGAATCCGCAAACAACGCATTCGATTCTGGCACAGGTGAACAGGGTGCGAGAGTACCTGACCCCGAACTAACAGAGATCGGCCATCAGCAAGCGAAGTTACTGGCAGGACACATGGCTGACCCACAGGGCGATCCATTGCAGCATCCCAGTACTAACCGACGGGATGTACAGCGGGAGTTCGGTCTGACTCACATTTATTGCAGCCTGATGACACGGTCCATACTGACGGCTCAGTATGTTGCTCAGGCGTGCGGCCTGCCTCTGATCGCACATGCCGAAATATTTGAGAGTGAAGGCGTTTATGAAGAGGCGTCTGACGGAACGAAGACCGGGGTCCCCGGACCGGATCGCGACTACTTCAGTACGCGGTTTTCAGATATCCAATTGCCGGAAACCCTGGGCGACGGGGGATGGTACAATCGCCCGTTCGAAACCAAAGACAAGTTTCTTCGGCGCTCGAAACAGATTGTACAGGAGTTCTTACACCGTCATGCGGGAACCGATGACACTGTAGCCATGGTCATACACGGAGATCTCATTGACCAACTCGTCAATGATTTTGTCGGTGTTGAGCGCCGTCCGGCAAACTATGACATCCATTGGGTCGCGAACTGGGCAGTTCACAATACGGCAATCACGCGCATTGATTTCATCGCAGAGTCACGTGTTGTCGTCTACACCAACCGGACGCAACACCTCCCACCCGAGATGATAACGTGGTAGCGCTGCACTGTTCGCCTATCGGCCCTGAGGGAAACCGTTTCAGAAGTCAATGAATTTGAGCATGGTGATCACGTGGTGTGTAAATTGATACAAACCGGGACAGTCAATTGTCTTGGCGTGACACAGGTATTGGGATTGAATGGTCACACGATCAAGATATGACCTCAAACGAACAGTGGAGAAGATGTTATCGATCGGTTGCATACGGCAGGTGCGAAGATAGCCTTCGTATTTTGCGTTGACGCACGACCGAGTTGATGGCCCATAACCATGCAACCAGCACCGCTACCAGAAAATGAGGAAGACAGGCTCGAGAAGCTGCGGCGATATCAGATTCTGGATACCTCGCCCGAAGAGTCTTTCGACCGGATAACCAGAATCGTCGGTGAAATCATCGGCGTGCCGATTGCGCTGGTTTCGCTGGTGGACAAAGATCGCCAGTGGTTCAAATCAAGATACGGCCTAGATGCCAGTGAAACCCCACGTGATCTTGCATTTTGTGCCCACGCAATACTCGGGGACGGTTTGTTTGTTGTTGAGGACGCCAGTAAGGATCCGCGATTTGCAGACAATCCCCTGGTTGCCAACGACCCATCCATCCGGTTTTATGCAGGTGCGCCATTGATCACACCAGACGGCCTGAACCTTGGTACGTTGTGCGCCATTGATCGCGAACCCCACCAATTAACAAAGCAACAAAGCCAGGTACTGGTCGATTTGTCCCATGTTGTCGTGGACGAAATGGAGTTGCGTATCGCGCTCCGCAAATCACTGGACGAGACTGCGCAGGAAGTCAGCTTACGGACGCAAAAGGACGCGTTTATTTCCATGGTGTCGCATGAATTGCGAACCCCGCTGACATCGATTAGAGGTTCACTGGGCCTTCTGGAAGGCGGTGCCATGAACGACAAGCCGGAGGAGGCCATCAAACTCGTATCCATGGCGAACCGGAATGTCATCAATCTATTACATCTTATCGATGACCTTCTCGATTTTCAGCAAATTGTCATGGGCAAGATGGAACTGGAGTTTGAGGTCCTTGATGTCGGAAGTCTCGTTCGCGAAGCATGCGAAAACATGGCCGGGTACGCACATGAGTCGGGCGTCAACATTCTGATCAATGACGAAACGACCGTACCCATCGTTGGTGATGCCACGCGCCTGTCGCAGGTCCTCGCAAATCTGATTTCAAACGCCATCAAATTTTCTTGCAGAAATGACGATGTGGTTGTCAGCATATACGTGGATGATGGCGGTGTATGTATCGAGGTAAAAGACAACGGCGCAGGAATTCCGGAAGATTTTAAAGACAGAGTATTTGAACATTTCAGTCGGGCACCTGGTCAACACAAGACAAAAGGCAGTGGTCTGGGACTGGCCATCAGCAAGGCAATTGTTGAGAGCCATCGCGGCCGGATCGAGTTTGAGTCAACCGCTGGCAGCGGCACAACTTTCCAGGTCAAATTACCCCTGCGGCAAACTGTCCTTGGTGATCTTGCAGTTCAGCCATAGTCAGAATGGTCGACAAACGACGTCGAAACGTATTAACCAGACCTCAGTGCAGTAGAAATCCGCATGGAAATGAAACAAACGAAATATTGACTGAGCGGTCCACGTATCGGTTCCGAAGTTCAGTATCAAGCTGGTTTACCGGTACAAAACCTGGTCCATGACCTGAGCCATTTCTTGGGTGTCAGGGTCGCTCAGAAACACGCCTTGATGAGAAATCGCTTCTTCAAGGCGCTCCAGATAGACTCTGGCCGGAATCTCGATCACACCAAACTGGCGCAAATGGTCCGTTACAAACTGGGTATCCAGCAGACGATATCCCCCGCATAGGAGACGGATGACAAGATGAACCAGCGCCACCTTGCTGGCGTCCGTTTCCCGCGAGAACATGCTCTCGCCAAAAAATGCCGCGCCCAGGGACACACCATACAATCCCCCCACCAGTTCATTGTCGGACCAACACTCAACCGAGTGGGCGAACCCCCGGTGGTGCAGTTCCAGGTAGGCATTGCGAATTTCATCATTGATCCAGGTTTCTCGACGTTCCGACGTGGTTTCGGCACACAGCTCCATGACCCGGGCAAACGATGTATCCACGCGCACATCAAACCGGTCGCGGCGTACAACGCGTCGTAACTTCCGCGGTACATGGAATGTGTTCAGTGGCAGCACCCCACGCACGGTCGGATCAACCCAGAAAATATTCGGGTCATCACGAAATTCCGCCATGGGAAAAATCCCTGCCGCATAGGCGCGCAACACCAGTTCCGGTGTCAGTCGCTGCTGATCATTTCCCTGTCTGTCCATAGGCGTACCGCTCAAAAGGACCGGACCAGTCTGTTACAGGGCCGGCGTTTACAGGCCCAGTAATCGCTCCAGCCAGTGGATGTCATAGTCACCGTTAACGAAGTCCGGCTCGCTCATCAGGCGCTGGTGCAGAGGGATACTGGTATCCATGCCGTCGATGACGTATTCGGACAAGGCCCGGCGCAGGCGCATGAGACATTCGTTACGGTTGGCTCCATGCACGATAAGTTTGGCGATCAGGCTGTCGTAATAGGGCGGCACGGTGTAGCCCGAATAAAGCGCCGAATCCACCCGAACGCCCAGGCCACCGGGCGTATAGTAATCGCCCACCTTGCCGGGTGAGGGCATGAATGTTTCCGGGTGCTCTGCGTTGATACGGCACTCGATGGCGTGGCCGGAAAACCGCACCTCATCCTGTGTAAAACTGAGCGGCGATCCTGATGCGACGCGAATCATCTCACGAACCAGATCAAGGCCACAGATCATTTCTGTCACCGGATGCTCGACCTGCAGGCGCGTGTTCATTTCAATGAAATAAAATCCGCCGTCTTCGTACAAAAACTCGATAGTACCTGTGCTGCGGTATCCCAGTTTCTGGATAGCGGCACGGGCAATCTCGCCAATTTCGTTGCGCTGGCTGGCATTCAACGCAGGAGAGGGGGCTTCCTCTAAAACCTTCTGGTGACGACGCTGCAGAGAACAGTCACGCTCGCCCAGATGCACCACATTGCCATGGGTATCGGCCAAAATCTGAATTTCAATATGGCGCGGTTTGCCGAGAAACTTCTCCACATACACGGCACCGCTGCCAAACATGGCCGCCGCTTCCGAACTGGCGACGCTGAGCGCTTCTTCCAGTTCCTCCATGGTGGTGGCGACACGCATGCCTCGGCCACCGCCGCCGGCAGCAGCCTTGATAATGACCGGTAAACCGATTTCTTCGGCCACACGACGGGCCTCGACAGGGTCACTGACGGCACCGTCAGAGCCCGGCACCACAGGAATCCCCGCCGCCTTGACCGTAGCCTTGGCCGTAATCTTGTCGCCCATGACACGAATATGGTCTGCTGTCGGTCCAATAAACGTAATGCCGTGTTCTTCGACCATATCGGCAAAATCAGCGTTCTCGGACAGAAAACCATACCCGGGATGAATGGCATCGGCGTTGGATATTGCCGCAGCGCTCAGGATTGCTGACATGTTGAGATAGCTGTCCTTGACCGCAGGCGGGCCAATACAGACAGACTCGTCTGCCAGCCTGACGTGCATGGCATTGGCATCGGCGGTGGAATGAACGGCGACCGTCTCAATACCCATTTCGCGGCACGCCCGCATGACCCGCACGGCGATCTCGCCTCGATTGGCAATGAGAACCTTTTCAATCACGGTGTGCGCCCATTATTCAATGATGATCAGGGGTTCACCGAATTCCACGGGTGAACCACCGTTGACAAGAATACGGACAACTTTGCCAGCCTTTGGTGCGCGGATAGGGTTGAACACCTTCATGGCCTCTATCAATAATATTGTGTCACCTTCAGCAACCTGGTCGCCAACCTTCACATAGGGTGGCGAGTCAGGATCTGCAGACGTATACACAACACCGACCATAGGTGAGGGCACGACGCCCGGATGCGCCGCAACATCTTCACCGCCGCTGGCGGTATCCGGCACGCTCGCAGATGCTGCGGGCGCTGGTGCGGCGATTGAATGTACGACACCACCGCCGCCGCGTGATACGCGAATGTGCCAGTCATCGCGACCATACTCGATTTCCGACAGTCCCGTTTCATCCAACAGTTCAGCCAGTTGGCGAACCAGTTCAGCATCCACGCCAGACTCGCCCGGCGGTGATTTGTCGCCTTTGCTCATGCAGTACTTCCTCCATTGGTCCCGAGACGGCTCGCGAGAGCCTCCAGGGCCAGACTGTAACCCTGTGCGCCAAGCCCGCAGATCATACCTGTTGCAGCTTTAGCCACATAGGAATGCTGGCGGAACTCGTCGCGTTGATGAATGTTCGACAGGTGGACTTCGATAACAGGCATTTCCACCGCCAACAAAGCGTCCAGAACCGCGACCGAGGTATGGGTATAGGCGGCCGCATTGATGACAATGCCGTCATGGTCAGTCCGGGCGGCCTGAATCCAGTCCACCATTTCGCCTTCGTCATTGGTTTGGCGAAAATCAATCGTCAGATCCAGAGCCTTACCACGGGCCACGCACGCAGCCTCGATATCGGCCAGCGTATCGCTGCCGTACACCTCTGGCTGCCGGGTCCCCAACATGTTGAGATTGGGGCCATTAATGATCAGAATGCTTTTGCCCATGTGACTGACAGTCTGTCCTGTTTGTGCGACTCCGAACTGAAAAATCTATAGCATGAGCGTGAGCGATGGAACACCGCGATTTGATTACATGGGTCCAAAGCGCAAAAATGTGCTATCCAGCGCTTACGATGGT
>JAJFID010000124.1 GCA_021775325.1 Rhodospirillales bacterium | reverse complement strand
CGCAAGGTACGACTGATGAAGGGTCTAAGAAAGGAAGTGCTCCCACAAATTGACCCGGAACATGCATTGAAGCAGGAAATCGAACAAATATGCGCGGACGACGGATGGCTAAAGATTGTCTCGGCTTACCGCGATCTCGCTATCCACTATGCTCCACTGGAGTTCGCCGATGGACATGCATCCTTCGAAACCAGCATCTTTCGTTCCAAGACCGGGGATGAGTTTCCGGGAATTAGTTTTCATTTACCCAAGGATCCCGTCGGTCTAAAAACCGAGCGTTCTGGGGAACCGTCCATAAAAAGTGCGAGCGAGTGGATAAATGCGACCCATCACGCTTGGACTGACGGGAGCCGCGGTCCGGATGCACTGCTAATCGCATACCACAGTCTCCAGTGGCTAAGCGATTTCGCACAGCGGGTGGCGTCATATGCTCCGGTCAAGCCGAAGAGGGTTCATTTCACAGTGGGTGATAACAATAAACTCGGGGAACAGAGATTCGTTGACCCGTAGTTTTACATATCTACTCGGCTCACCCGATTGATCAATGTCACCTCACGGTAAATTTAAGAAGACGGAGGAGGCGGAATGAGCATCTACACAGACGAACAACTTCAGCATATGCGGGAGGAATTTCATCGCTTGCGTGAGAAGCACGAAAACTTGTTGCTCGCGGCGGTTCGGTTTGAGTTCACATCGGATCGATCGAAGGAGTTCGCGCACCACGGGTTCTTACGTCGCTTAAAGATGCTCAAGTTCGCCATTGATACAATCTTTGAGAGACTTCCGCCTGACTCAAACGACCTACCGGAAGACGATCAAATCGAAATGGCCATGATGGCTCTCCACGCATTCTATACGAATGTCTTTGGATGCTTCGATAACTTGGCGTGGATGATCGTCTTAGAACGACCGATCACAAGGCCGAATGGGGAAGAACTTGACCGCCGCGACATTGGTATGCGTCGCAACAATAGACGAGTGCGCGAGTGCGTTTCAGATGGTCTACGCGAGCAGTTGGAAGAAACCGATCCGTGGTTCGATCATCTCGAAGAGTTTCGTCACTCGCTTGCTCACCGCATTCCGCTCTATATCGCCCCATACTATGTGACTAATGGGAATGTGGAAAGCTACCAGCAACTCGAACGAGAACGGATGGATGCGCTATTCGCAGGAAACCTTGAGGACTACGAGAGGTTATCGGAGGACCAGAACCAACTTAAGCGGTTTGCGCCGCTGATGGGGCATTCGTTCCACGAGGAGAGTCCGCAAGCCTATTTCCACGCGCAAATCATCGCTGACTATCTGACGGTTCATAAGTTTGGCGAACTGGCGCTCGAAGAGATTCGGAACGCAAGAGATCAGTGAGGTTGTCTGATTAGGGTCAGGAGCCGCTATTTTCGATCATTCAAAATCCTTTCTTCTGTGCCACACAGAGCCGACGTTGATCCCTGTCCCGCCGCCATTGTTCCAATCGCCCCATACAGATGTTACGCTTTGTCCCGCGTATATCCTGACTTCGACCTGCCGGAGCGTCATCAGCCATGACAACCCCCTGCATCATAACCGTCGCCATCACCGGCTCGGTGCCGCGCAAAGTCGATACGGCTGCTGTGCCGGTGACGGTTGCCGAGCAGATTGAATCGACCCACGAAGCCTTTGAGGCGGGGGCGGCGCTGGTTCATGTCCATGTGCGTGATGATGACGAGAAACCGTCGTCGGACGTGGGCAGGTTTGCCGCCGTGCAGGACGGTATTCGCCAGCACTGTCCCGGTATGATCATCCAGTTTTCTACCGGTGGGCGCGGGCGCGAACTGTCTGAGCGCGGGGCCATGCTGAGGCTTCGACCCGACATGGCATCGCTGGCGACAGGGTCGGTCAATTTTCCCACTTTCGTTTACGAAAACCCACCCGAGTTCATCCGCAGTCTGGCCCGGACCATGCTGGATGGCGGAATCAAGCCGGAATGCGAATTGTTTGATCTGGCCATGCTGTACCATGCGGCGGGTCTGCTCAGGGAGGGCCTGCTTGCGGAGCGACCCCACGTGCAGTTCGTCATGGGTATCGCCGGTGCCCAGCCCGCGAAACGCTCGATCCTGGAATTTGAACTCCGTGAGCTTAAAGAAATTATGCCCCATGCCACCTGGACAGCCGCCGGACTAGGCCGCCACCAGCTAGAGGTCAATCACTGGGCGCTGGAACTGGGCGGCCACTGCCGCACCGGGCTGGAAGACAACATCCGGTACGACAAGAGCCGGTTGGCAAAAAGTAACGCGGAACTGGTCAGGCGTGTGGCTGATTTGTGTGGCGACTACGACCGGCATCCGGCCAGTGCTACTGAGACGCGGGAAATTCTGGGGCTCCCTGCCGCTTCGCCATGAACAGTGCCGCCCGAGGTCGGTTGCGCGAAATTTTGCCCTTCGTGCTGACTGTCTGTTCGGCGATGGCTTTCCTGTACGCCGACAGCGCACAGGCGAAAACGCCGGTATCGGTTGAACTGGTTCTCGCTATCGATACATCCATGAGCGTTGATGGATTTGAGTACGATCTGCTGATGACCGGGATTGCGCGTGCCTTCCGGACACCCGAAATCATTGACCTGATCGGCGAGCATAACGGTGTTGCCGTGACCCTGTTTCAATGGAGTTCGGTGATTGACGAGCAGTACATGATTCCGTGGACGTTATTGAAAGACCCGGCCAGTGTGCTTTCTTTTGCCATTGCGGTGGAGAATGCCGAGCGCAACCCGGTGCGGCGGTTTACCGGGATTGGCGAAGCCATTGATTTTGGCACCCGTCTTATTATCGGTAACGGGTTTGAGGGCCAGCAGTTGAAGATCGATGTATCCGGTGACGGTCGCAACAATACGGGCATTTCGCCCATGGACGCCGGACAGTCGGCCAGTGCCATGGGCATCGTGGTCAACGGTCTGCCGATCATCACCTACGCCGACAATCACACCTACGACGTGGAAACCTACTACCGCGAAAACGTCATACAGGGTCCGGGCGCGTTTGTTGAGATTGCCGACGATTACGACGATTTTGCCCGCGCCTTCCTGCGCAAGCTGCGACGCGAGCTGTCCCACCAGATCAGTAGGCAAAATACTGTGCCACGAGAGCCGATCCAGAACGCACAGGTTGATTAAACCCGTGCTACAAACAGGCCGGGATCATTTCTGTGCGGATTTGGCGAACAGGTCTTTTCGCAATGTACTCAGCGCAGCGGGATCGATTTTGGTGTGGATGACAGCGGGGCGGCGTGCGGTGATGGCGGCGTTCAGGGCTGTTGCCAGGTCTTCAGGCGTCTCAGCGCTGTAACCGTCCGCGCCGCACAGTTTCGCCACTTCGTCATAGGGCGGGCTGTTGATGTCTGCACCCAGCAGGCGACCACCAAAAAATTCCTGCTGATAGGCCTTTTCCGCACCCCAGGCTCCGTTGTCCAGAACCACCGCGATGACCGGCAGGTTATGGTGAATGGCCGAGGTGATTTCGGCCATGGTAAATCCAAATCCGCCATCGCCCATAATGGAAACAACAGTCCGCTCCGGTGCCGCCGCCTGGGCACCCAGTGCCGCCGCATAACCGAAACCAACCAGACCGAAATCCAGCGGCGTGACCAGGCCCGGTGCCTGATAATGGGCCAGCCGGTCGGCGGCCTGCAGGCAGGCATTGCCCGTATCCAGCGTCACAATGGCGTCCTCGGGCAGCGCCTTGCGGATTTCTGCCAGTGCCCGGGCCGGTCGCATGGGAAGGCTCGTGTCCGACGCTTCGCCCTCACGTTCGCTGAGCAGGTCGTCGAAATCTGCCCGGAATTTTTCACGCCACGCCGACCAGTTCTCGCTATCCACGGATGCGGCGGCAGCGAGAATGGCTTCCGCGCTGGCCCGGGCATCGGCCTGAATGCCCAGCGCCACGGGGAAATAGCGCCCGATAGCGCTGCCCTCCACGTCGATCTGGATGATTCTGGCGGTATCCGAAATATAGTCATGGCTGTGGAAGGTGGAGTTAAACGCGAGGCGCGCACCCAGTACCAGTATGAGATCGGCGTCGCGGGTCAGTCCACTGGCAACCCGGTTGCCACGCGGTCCCCCCTGACCGGCAAACAGCGGATGACCATGGCGCATGACGTCGGCATGACCGGTGGAGGCGACCACGGGTACCGACAGCTTTTCCGCCAGCGCCGCCAGTGCCGCGGATCCTTCGGACCATTTGAGGCCGCCACCGGCAACGATGACCGGTTGTCTGGCGGCGGCCAGCATCTGCATGATGCTGGCGATGTCTTCTGTGGAAGGGCCGCCGGGCCGGGCAATGACTGGTGCCGGTTGTTCGGTCCACGATACCTGCTCAGCAAACAGATCGCGCGGCACATGCAGCACGACCGGACCGCGGCGGCCACTCATGGCGAGGCGGATGGCGTCGTTGACCATGGCGGGCAGGCGCGTGGCGTCTGTCACCAGCAGCGAGCGTTTGCAGATGGGCTGGAACAGGGCAACCTGATCCACTTCCTGAAAGGTATCCTTGCCCAGATCGGATCGACTGATGGCACCGGCAATAACAACCAGCGGCGAATAGGCAAGGTGGGCCTCGGCTACAGCCGTGACCAGATTGACGACGCCCGGACCGGCCTGCGCGCCCAGAACCACACCGGGCCCGCCATTGATACGGGCATAGGCATCGGCCATGTGCCCGGCGGCACGTTCATCGCGTGCGCCCACGTAGGCGATGCCGCCGTCCTCATACATGGCCCCGTCTTCATACATGGCATCGTACAGCTCCAGCATGGAGCCGCCGAGAAGGCCAAACACCGTTGTTACGCCTGCTTCTTTCAGCGTCCGGTATACGGCAGCGCCGCCTGTTATGGTCTGCATATGTGTCTAAACCTCTTTTCCTGCCATAAAACCTTCATAGATGGCTTCTTCTGCGGTGCGTGGTGACAGACAGTCACCAATGGATATGACCTCAAACGGTTCGTCGCCGGATTGCACCGACATCGCGTCGACAGCCTGATGACCGAGTGATACCACGAGCGTATCCACACCCTCGATCATAACCGGCT
Organism: Rhodospirillales bacterium; assembly: GCA_021775325.1. GTDB lineage: Bacteria > Pseudomonadota > Alphaproteobacteria > Rhodospirillales > Casp-alpha2 > JABJGO01. Next base: position 10,395 of record JAJFID010000124.1, on the reverse strand, counting down.
CCTGTGTCAGGGTATCCTGAAAGTATGCTGTATTCTCGTCGATACCATAGAGACGAACGTGGGTTCGGATGGTAACACCGAGTTTGTGCAGGCGGCCCACGTAATGGTTGCGCGTGTATAGCTGTAACGTTTCACCGGCCATGGCGGCATTGGTGCACAGTGTCACCGATGATCCGGCACTGGCCAGCCGTTCCGCCAGTCCCACACCAATCCAGTCCGCCCGCCAGTCTGCGATCACCACGGACGCGCCAACGTTCGCCTCATCATTAAGCACATCCCATGCAGTCACCACGTGCCTCTCGTCCCGGCCTTCGAATGGTGGTACATAAGGCGTCGCCCCGGTGGCAAGAATCACCGTATCCGGGTTCAAATGCCGAACCTCGTCCATGGTCACATACCTGCCGGTTTCCACCGTGACACCCGAGCGCTCCAGTTCACCAAGCAGATTGCTCACCATGCCGCCGAACTCTTCCCGGCCGGGCAGCTTTTGTGCCAGCAGGGCCTGACCGCCCAGGTGTGGTGTTGCTTCGAACAGGGTCACGTGATGACCACGTTCCGCTGCGGTTACGGCGGCTTTCATGCCCGCCGGACCGCCGCCAACCACGACAATGGATTTGGGCCTGGTTGCCGGTCCAGTCACTTCGTGACTTGTCTCCCGCCCCGACACCGGGTTCTGGATACAGGAAATCCCCAGGCCCTTGTGGGCGCGGCCAATACACGACTGATTACAGGCGATGCAGGCGCGGATGTGTTCAGGGTTTCCGTTCAATGCCTTGTCGGCCAGGTCAGAATCCGCGATCAGGGCCCGGGTCATGCCGCACAGGTCGGCCTGACCCTGCGCCAGTATCTGCTCGGCCACCTGGGGCTGGTTGATGCGGCCTGTGACAATCACCGGCTTCTGTGTGCGGGCGCGGATGGCCGCTGCATAGGGCGCGGTATACCCACTTTCCAGACCCATGGGCGGTACAACATGCACTGAACCGCCGAGGGATGCTGACGTGCCCGCAACCACGCTGAAGTAATCCAGGTCGTCGGCGACGGCCTCGCATACATCCAGCACGGTGTCATGACTCAGGCCCAGATCGTCCATTTCGTCACCGGATATGCGCAAGCCCAGGGCTTTGCCGGGCGCGGCGGTGCGGATCGCGGCAATGGTTTCGCGCAGGAATGCCAGACGCCGGTCAAAATCACCGCCATAGGCATCATCCCGTATATTTGTGTGCGGGTTGAGAAACTGGGCCGGCAGATAGCCCTGATTGGCGACGATCTCGAACCCGTCGTATCCGGCCCGGCTCAGGTACCCGGCGGCGCGACCATAACCGGCGATCACATCGTGGATCAGCTCCACGGGCATGGGCCGAGGCATGATGTGGAAACGCTCGTTGGGTATAGCGGACGGCGCATAGGCCGCCGGAATCAGGCCGCTGGTGGAAGACAGTAATTCCCGACCCTGATGAAAAAGCTGCGCGAACAGTTTGGTGCCGTGTGGGTGTATCCTGTCCACAAGCTGTCGGTAAGGTTCGATGCAGTCCTCATCCAGCGCCGTCAGCAGGCTGCCGGAAAACATGGCGGTATCATGGATGGCAATGATTTCCGTGACGATCAGCCCGGTGCCGCCGCGCGCGCGGGCCTCGTGATAGGCGATGAGTTCCTCGCTGGGGTTTTCGTGGGCCAGATAGGTGTGATGACCCGTGGACACGATCCGGTTGGGTATGGTGATCGGGCCCACATCAATGGAGGAAAACAGATGCGGGAAGGGCGCGTCCGGTTGTCCGGTCATGCCGCCCCCTGCAGGCACGACGTGGGCAGTATGATGTTGTAGCGTTGTCTCAGTTTCGCATCCAGTTCAGGCGCTATATAGACCGGGTGATGGTCGGCGAGGATTTCCTGCGCCCGCGCCCGCGCCCGTTCCAGCATGTCGAGCGAACCACTTTCCGCCCAGCCGTCCGGCGTCTGCCGGTCAGCGATGAGCGGGTACACGTAATCCGTTTCCATGCGTTCCAGGGTTTGCGGATGGCCCAGATAGTGTCCGTCACCAGTGACCACGTCGCGGATCACGTCGGCGGCGATGGTTTCCCTGGATATTTCCACCCCGTGGACGCTTCGAATGACGCCGCCCAGCATGTCATTGTCGATGATAAAACTCTCCAGTGAGCAACCCAGCATACTGGCGATGGTCCCGCAGGCATGAGAGATGATATTGCATCCGGCATGGGCGGCCAGCGTAACCGACAGGTTTTTCTCGTACCCGGCCTGGGCATCGTGCACTTTGGAATCGGAATACCCGGCAATGGAGCTGACCGGCAGGCCATAGTGGCGGCCCATTTGTGCAGCCGATGCCATGAGCACCGCCTGTTCACCGCTGCCGCCACACAAGGCACCTGTTCCCAAGTCCGATACCAGCGGTTTTGGTGCAAAGATGATTGAGGCATCCGGATCAACCAGCCACGCAAACGTCACGCCAGCGAGCGACTCAGCGACCGCCTGGACCAGTGATCCGGCCAGCGTTACCGGGCTTGTGGCCCCCATCTGACCGGCCGAAATCAATTGAACCGGAATACCGTTCAGCACGGCCTGTTCGACAATTTCACAGGACTCTGTGGCGAACCGCATGGGTGGTACCACGTGTGTCGCCATGATGGTCAGGAAAGGCCGGTCTCGAAATTCCTGTTCACTTCCGGCAACCAGATAACAGATATCCGCAATGGTTTTGACATTTTCCGGCAGGGTGACGCTGATGCACACATGTTTGGAAGTACCGGCCAGACAGGCGTACAAGGTATTGATGTCCAGCGCCAATGGGTCCGGTGCGTCGGTGCCAACCACGGGTCGACTGAGAAAATGGATGTGTTCCTGCAGATCGACAATACGGGCGATATCAAACAGGTCGCGGATCGTTGTTTCGCGGTAGGTGTCCGTTTGCATATCCAGAATCCGCGGCGCGGCCCCGCCGGTTCCAGTGTGCACGCGAGCACCGGATACATCCAGATTGTAATCGTCCCGTCGACTGTAGAGCGTCACATCACGTCGTATGCCCGCAATGGCCTCTTCAACCAGCGCAGACGGGAATAACAACCGCCCGCTTTCGGTCAGGGAGCCACCGCGTTCCGTAACCCGGTCAATCATGGACTGCGGTGCCTGTGACAGACCGAGTGTTTCCAGCAGGTCCAGTACGGCAGCGTGAACCTGTTCCCGGTCGGCCATGCTGAGTGGCTGATACCGCGCGCCGATGCCGCCGAGCCACTTTGAATGCTCTGTGTCGCTCTCGGCCTGACGGCGTTCTTCGAGACGGGATGAACGCCCCCGCCGACCTGCGCCGCGTTTGGGTTTTGCCATAACGTTATACCTGCGGTGTTTTCACCTCAATCACCATAAACCTGACCGAACTCGTCCGACAAACGATAAGAAGTCACGCTATAGATGAAATTAATGCATTTATAGCGTGGGTAACTTCAGGACAAATCCTGACAGGACCGAACGATCCCCTCGCAGGCACCGCCCAGCACCTGAGAGCTTGTGGCGAAGGACATACGGAAAGATTTTTCCGACCCGAAAGCCTCGCCGGGAACAACGGCGACCCCGGCGTGTTCAAGGAAATAGCGGGCGAGGTCGATGCTCGACTTGATCGTGCTGCCATCGGCTGTTTTCTTTCCCAGAACACCGGTGCAGTCCACGTACATGTAAAATGCACCTTCCGGCTGTGTCAGCCCCAGTTCCGGTATTGCACCAAGTTGCTGCAGGACGGCATCACGTCGGTTCTGATAAATCTCCCGACGCTCGGAGACCGCATCCTGAGGGCCATCCAGTGCTGCAATGGCGGCGGCCTGACTGATCGAGGACGGTGATCCGGCGATCTGCCCCATGAGTTTCCGTAAGCCATGCATGACCGGTTTCGGCCCCGCTGCATAACCGATCCGCCAGCCGGTCATGGCGTAACTTTTGGATACACCATTGACGGTGATGATGCGTTCGGCGAGTTCCGGCGCAACAACAGCAAGGGAAACGTGTTTGCGACCATCGAACGTCAGTTCGGAATAAATTTCGTCGGCAACGATCCAGATGTCCGGAAAATCTTTCAGGACGTCCGCCAGTTTCCGCAAGGCATCTGTATCCAGCACAGCGCCGGTTGGATTGCTGGGCGAGCACAGAATGAAAGCTTTGGTCTTTGCAGTGATAGCATTGCGGATATCATCCGGGCGAGCCTTGTAGCCGGTTTCAGCAGTCGCCGGAATGATACGCGCCGTTGCGCCCAGAACCTGAACCATGCCGGGATGGGACGTCCAGCACGGGCCGGGAATGATAACCTCGTCACCCGGATTGAGCAGCGTCATGAGGAGATTTGCGAGCAGGGGTTTGCCGCCATTTCCAATGACGATCTGGTCGTCCGGATAAGACACGTGACCGTCCGCCGCAAACTTGCGCCTGACGGCGGCTTTCATGCCAGCTGAGCCATCGACTTCCGTATATTTGGTATCACCGCGATCAATGGCCGCGTGGGCAGCGTCGACGGCGGCGGCATCGGTGTCGAAGTCCGGTTCGCCCGAAGATAAATCGTAAATGGTATGGCCTTCTGCGGCCAGGCGGGTTGCAAGATTAAACACTTCGCCGATCATGGATGGCGCAAAATAGTCCAGGCATTTACTGAGTTCAGGCACGTTTCTATCCTCGTTACATAGTTGCTTCTCTGACCACGTTGAGAAGGGGTTCACCGGAACGCCATCGATTGAGATTGTCGACAAAAAAAGCGGCGGCTTTCAGGTCCCAACCGACAATTGTGTCGGCTGCATGGGGCGTCAAAAGTACATTATCCATGCTCCAGAATGGGCTGTCCGCTGGCAGAGGCTCGGTTGAAAATACATCAAGGTACGCGCCGCGAAGTTTGCCGGATTTCAAGGCGTCGCAAAGGGCTGTTTCATTGACGATGGCACCCCGTGCGGTATTGAGAAACAGAGAACCCTGTTTCATGCAGTCGAACAGAACGGCATCAAACAACCCGCCTGTTTCCGGCGTGTGCCGCAGGTGAACAGACACCACATCAGCGACCGGCAGTGCCTCCGCCAACCGATCAAATGTATAGATGTCATCAAATGGTTCAGTAGGTGCCCCCGAACGATTGACACCAATCACGGTCATATCAAGGGCTTTGGCGTAGCGGGCAAACCAGGTGCCGATCAACCCGGTACCGACGATGAGCAGGGTCTGGTTTTCGAGAGGTTGGAACTCGTTCGGCTGCCAAACCTGCGCTCGCTGCTGGTCACGATAGATAAACAACCCGCAGTTCATGGCCGTCATCGCGCCGATCAGGGTTTCGGCCAGATACCGGCTGCGGACCCCCTGGCCGTTGGTGATGGTGACATCATCCCGATCAACCGGTTCCAGATACTCGTAACCGGAACCCGATACATGTACCCATTTTATGGACTTCGAATGGGCAAGCTCTCGGAACTCTCGGCCTTCAAATCCGATATCATTAAACATAAGTGCGGCTTCGGGTTTTAGGTCGTGTGCGACGTGGTTCAGGCTCGAAAGATCATCAACGAATGTAATGTTCTGTGGTTCGGCAATGGACGTGAAGGCCGGGCGGAGACGCTCGGGGTCTTTGGCGAGCACAAGCACGTGACCGTTGGGCAAAAGTCTAGTTCCGGTAGTCTGGTTGACGATCATCCAGCATACGCATGAGCGCATCCCAATGGTTCTGGCCGTGCGGACCGGCAGCAGGTGAACCCCAGTCGTGCAATGCCTGCATGGCATCGTCGGTTATGGTGATGGGGTTACTGGTACAGCTCAGGATATCCACCTGCACCTTGCAGGCCATTTCCAGAAAATAATGGTAGGTGAAAGCTTCTGCTGCTGTTCTGCCGACGACCAGCAGCCCATGGTTCTGAAGCAACATGGCAAAGTTATCGCCCAGGTCATGGGCCAGTGCATCGCCTTCGTCGTCAACAACCGTCGAATCCTGATAGGCGTGGGTTGCCAGGGTGCCAATCACGAAGCCGGCATGCTGGGACAGGGGCATCAACCCTTCGGGCATGGCGGAGACCGCAATCCCGGCACGGGTGTGAGAGTGAATGACATAATTCACATCCGGGCGCGCATTCAGAACGGACGAATGAATGATATGTCCGGCCTGGTTAAGCGTCCGGTCAGCGCCCTGAAGTTCGCCGTTGTAACTCACCCGTGCAAGATTGGTTGCCGTGATTTCATGAAACATCATGTCATAGGTGTTGAGAAGATAGTGGTCCGGATCATCCGGTAACCGCGCCGACATGTGGGTGCTGGTAATATCCGTCCAGCCGAAATGTACGGCCAGACGGTACAGCGCGGCCAGATCAACGCGGGTTTTCCATTCCGTATCACAAAAATCAATACCGTCCATGATTGTCACCTTTGTTCAGGATGCGAAGCAACAGACCCGGTTTCTACGCCTGTATGGAATTCATCCTAAAACCATAGCCGCCTTTGAAATCCCTTCACAAACGAAAAGATATCCAGTATTAGCTGAAGATTATTCATCTAAGAAACCGAAGCCATGAACCTGTCGCTCAAGTCTCTCCGGGCTTTTGAAACCGCCGCACGCCGTGGCAGTTTCAAGGAGGCCGCTAGTGAGTTGCATCTGACGCCCACTGCAATCAGCCACCAGATCCGTTCGCTGGAAGAAACCCTGGGGCACAGATTGTTTCACCGCAAAGTTCGGCAGGTCGAATTGACAGCAGAAGGCGAGGAACTGGCTCGCACCTTGACGCCGTCATTTCAGGCCATTGATACGGCGGTTGGCAAACTGATGAATCGACCCAATCGCCATACCGTGACGTTGGGGGCCGGCCCGATTTTTGCCGCCCGGTGGCTCGCACCCCGTCTGGGGATGTTCTGGGGCGAGCATCCTGACGTGGATCTGCGCCTGCATCATTCGCCCTTGCCCGTACATCAGCAGATGGAGCGTTACGACCTGGCCGTGGCCTGGGGCAACGACGACTGGCCCGGATTGCAGGCGGATTTCCTGCTGCGTGTTGCGGTGACGCCTGTTTACGCGTCGTCGATGCCGCTTGGCATATCGGACGAAATGACGCCGGATGAACTGTTAGGTCTGCCATTGTTGCATCATCGTGACCAATCAGGTTGGCAGCATTGGTTTGCCGCCGCCGGGGTCACGGCACCAACGGTGCTGTCCGGGCCGATATTTGAAGATGCCAATGTATTGTTGCAGGCAGCCCTGGAAGGCCAGGGCGTTGCATTGGGTTTCCTGCCGCTTATCGCAGATGAGATTTCCGGTGGTCGTCTGATCCAGCCGTGGACGATGACAGTCGAACCAAAAGAGTCATACTATCTGTTGTACCAGCAGGGCAACGTGTCCCGGTCTGCGGTTTCAAGGGTCAGGGACTGGTTATTGTCTATCAAGGCCTGAACGCCTGGCGCTCTTCTTTCGCGACTGGTCGTTTGCCAATCATACGACAATTACCTCCACATCCGCGGCATCAAGTCTGGCAGCGACCGCCGCTGGCGGAGCGTGGGTCGTAATCAGGGTATCTACAGCACCAAAGTCACACACCTTGACCAAAGCCTTGCGGTCAAATTTTGAATGATCTGCGACCACGATGGCCTGCGCCGCCTGACGGATGACCATGCGGGAGTATTCGGCTTCTGAAAGTTCCGTGTCCATAAAGCCATCGTCGGCCGAGATAGCAGCAATGGACAGGAACGCCTTGTCGACCTGGAACTGGGCGATGAAGTTGGTTGCCGTCTCACCAAATGCGGCCCCATCATCGGCTCGGATTTCGCCACCTGCCATGTACACCCGGTTGCCGTTTTGATTGGCCAGAGAGCGAGCCACTTCCACGGAGTTGGTCACCGCGAACAGGTTCCTGTGGGCCACCAGACCATGGGCCACGTAGGTTGTTGTGCTGCCTGTATCAAGCATCAACGAGTCGCCGTCGTTGACCATTTCCGCCGCGCGGGCCGCGATACGGAGCTTGTCACTCCGGTTTTCCTGAAGGCGGAGCTGGAATGGATCTTCGCGAAGATGGTCCGGTGCAACGATGGCACCGTGAACCTTAAGAACCATGCCTTCATCGACCAGCGACCGGACATCGCGCCGAATGGTTTCATCAGAAACCTCAAGGTCACTGGCCAGCTTGCCGATGGTACAGGTCCCTAACAACCGTACGGCCTTGAGAATATCAGTTTGACGTTTTGTCGGGTGAATCATTCAGTATTGCTCCAGGCGATCACCGTCAGTTCACGAACAAACAGGCGATAATTTTGGAATTTACCGTGGAAATTGGTCAAAAATCCACACAAATCATCATAAATTCAACATTGTTGTTGATAATTGTGGGATTACTGTTGACTCCGATCCTCACATTCCAGCATTATTTCGGCGGTGAAAAAAGAAATTCGAGGGAGCAATAGCGTTCCCGTAACACCCATATAAATACAGGGAGACAACAACATGAAACGTATCACCCGTGCTGTTGTTGGATTGGTTGCTGCTATTGGTATGTTTAGCGGCATTAATTCAACGGCTGACGCTGCTGTGGAGTCCATGGACCCCATCAAGATTACGCTGCATGACTGGACCGGACAGTATCTGTCCGCCAACATCATGGCAGAGATTTTGAAAAATGCCGGTTATAACGTTGAATTGGTTCAGGCTGATTATCTGGCCCAGTTTGCCGGACTTGAGTCTGGCGACCTGCACATTGCACCCGAGCTTTGGGAAACGACGGCAACGGTGGCGATGAATGCTTCGTTTGCCACGGGCAAGACCGTTGATCTTGGGTCTTCCGGCATGTCCGCCAAAGAAGAGTGGTGGTATCCGATTTATATGAAAGAGCGTTGCCCTGGTCTGCCAGACTGGAAAGCACTGAACGCCTGCGCCGAAGAATTTGCCATTGCAGAGACAGCACCCAAAGGCCGTTACCTTGGTGGTCCTGTGACCTGGGGTGGTTTTGATGATGAGCGCGTTGAAGCCCTTGGTCTGGACTTTGAGGTTGTTCACGCCGGAACCGATGCAGCCCTGTTTGCTGAACTGGAGTCCGCCTACCAGAGAAAAGACCCCATTATGCTTTGGATCTATTCTCCGCACTGGGCACCAGCCAAATTTGAAGGTGAGTTCGTTGAGTTCCCGCCCTATACAGACGACTGCTACAACGATCCTTCATGGGGCATGAATACGGAAATGGCCTATGATTGCGGCAAGCCTTTCGGTGTGATCAAGAAGGTCGGCTGGAAAGATGGCGAAAAGAAATGGCCAGGTGCCTACAAAGCCGTTCGCGCCATGAATATGTCAGATGCCGAGATGAATGCCATGGTCGCTGCTGTTGATCTGGATGGTCGTTCGGTTGATGACGTTGTTGCCGAATGGATGACGACGAACGAAGCACGCTGGTCCGAGTGGATTAAGTAACGTTGATTGTCACATGGTGAAGAAGGGCGGTCACTGACCAGTGACCGCCCTTCTAATCCTGTTCCTATCTCGCTAACCTGTGATTTGAGCCAGAGACCCTTTTATAGTCTCTGTACAGTATTGTTGTGACCATCATACACGGTGAGGCTTATGGACCAGCCCGTTAAACTGTCATGTCGTCATGTGTGGAAGGTTTTCGGTGCAGATGCCGGGAACCTGTTCGCAGGCGGCGCGACACCCACCCAGCAGGATTTGTCGACCGGTAACTACATTGGTGCCGTGCGCGATGCCTGTCTGGATGTTCACGAGGGTGAAATTTTCATCATCATGGGCTTGTCCGGGTCAGGCAAATCTACGCTGGTCCGATGTCTGACACGCCTGATTGACCCGACTGTGGGCGAAGTCCTGTTTGATGGTCAGGACCTGATGAAAGTCAGCGCCCCGGAGTTGATCGAAATGCGGCGGCACAAGATGGGTATGGTGTTTCAGCATTTCGCGCTGCTGCCCCATCGGACCGTTCTGGGCAATGTGGCGTTTCCGTTGGAAGTACAGGGCGTGGACCGCAAGACGCGGGAAGAACACGCCCTCAGGATTATTGAACTGGTCGGCTTGCAGGGTCGGGAAGCGTACTATCCGCGTGAGTTGTCGGGTGGACAGCAGCAGCGCGTGGGTATTGCGCGATCACTGGCTGTGGAGCCCGATGTCTGGTTTCTGGACGAACCTTTTTCCGCGCTGGATCCACTCATACGTCGCGAAATGCAGGACGAGTTCCTGCGCCTGCAAAGTGTACTGCGAAAAACCATCGTCTTTATTACCCACGACTTTGACGAGGCCATACGCCTGGCAGACCGCATTGCCATTATGAAGGACGGCGAGATTATCCAGATCGGCGCACCTGCTGATCTGGTGCTGTCGCCGGCAACAGATTACGTGCGCGAATTCACCCAGGGCATCCCGCGCGCCAAGGTTCTGAACGCCCGGTCTGTCATGAC
>JAJFID010000123.1 GCA_021775325.1 Rhodospirillales bacterium | reverse complement strand
ATGTGGGCGGCCACCGGTTCCATGCGCTCCAGCATCTTGAGGCGGCTCTGGGCCTGTCGGGCCTTGCTGGCCTTGTAGCGGAAACGGTCCACAAACGACTGGATATGGCGGCGTTCGGCCATCTGGCGGGTGCGCAGTTTGGCGTTCAGTTCCTGACGTTCACGACGGGTCTTTTCGAACGTGTCATAGTTGCCCACGTAACGTACCAGTTTGCGTTCTTCCAGATGGATGATCTCGGTCGCAACCGCATTCAGAAAAGTGCGATCATGACTGATCATAAGGATGGTGCCGCGCCAGGTCCTGAGATGATTTTCCAGCCACAGGGATGCTTCCAGATCCAGATGGTTGGTGGGCTCGTCCAGCAGCAGGATATCGGGATTGGCAAACAACGTGGAGGCCAGCGCCACACGCATGCGCCAGCCGCCGGAAAAACTGTCCAGCCGTTGTTGCTGAGCTTCTTCGCTGAACCCCAGACCGCTGAGAATGGAAGCCGCCCGCGTGGGTGCCGTGTAGGCGTCAATATCGTTGAGCCGGGTATGGATATCGGCAATGCGCTCAGGATCCGTGGCGGTCTCCGATTCGGCCAGTAACCGGTCGCGTTCCGTATCGGTGGCCAGCACGCATTCAACCAGGCTGCGGGTGCCATCGGGTGCTTCCTGGGCCACACTGGCCACACGGGCGCGGGGGCGCAGGGAGATGCTGCCGTCATCGGCCTGCAGTTCGCCCAGAATCAGGCGCATGAGCGTGGTTTTGCCGCTGCCATTGGGGCCGACCAGCCCGGCCTTGTGATTGGCGGGCAATGCCACGGTCGCCTGCTCCAGCAGCGGGCGGCCTGCGATCCGGTACGTGATGTCATTGACGTGTAACATGGCGCGCTACATAACATAGCCGACCCGAGAGTAAAACGACGTTTCGAGTAAAGCGATACGATCAAAGAGGTTAACCGTGAATCCATCAGACAGACATATCGCCGTCATCGGTGCCGGTATCATCGGCATCTGCTGTGCGGCCGTACTCAGGGAGCGGGGTTTCAGGGTCACGCTGATTGACCGTGACCAGCCCTGCTCCGGCACGTCGTCGGGCAATGCCGGGGCTATTGCTGTCGCCGAAACCCTGCCGCTGGCATCGCCCGGCATCATGGCCCGGGCACCCAAATGGTTGCTGGATCCCACCGGCCCTCTGTCCATCCGGCCCACCTACCTGCCCACCATGGTGCCGTGGCTGTACCGGTTCTGGCGGGCCAGTTCCATGACCCAGGTGCAGCGCAGCGCCAAAGCGCTCGCAAGCTTGCTGGGTATGTCCGTGGCCGCCATGGAGCGCGTGACCGCAAGCGCCGGTATCGCTCACAAGCTGCGGCCCATGGGCGAAATTCATGTGTATCAGGGTCAGCGGGAGTTCGATGCTGCCAAATGGGGTTGGGATCTGCGGGCGGAACTGGGGGTTAAATTCGATATGGTGCGGGACGGTGATGTGCGGGTTCTGGAGCCGGAACTTGATGCCTCCTTCACCCACGCCGTTCATATTCCCGACTGGATTCTGGTCACCGACCCGTACGAGATCGGTCGCGATATTGCGGCGGACGCCATATCCAAGGGCGTGAACTTTCGGTGTGGTGCCGTGAAAGCTGTCGGATCGCAGGATGGAAAGCCCTATATCCACATGCAGGATGGCGATGACGTTGAAGCTGATTACGTGGTGCTGGCGGCGGGGGCCTGGTCTCACCGTCTTGCCCGGCAGTGGGGTGAGCATTTCCCGCTGGAAACGGAGCGCGGCTACAATACGACCTTTGCCGATCCCAACATCCGGCTCAAACAACAGGTGACGTTCGCCGAACACGGATTTGTGGTATCGCCGCTGACCTGCGGTCTGCGCATCGGCGGTGCCGTGGAATTCGGTGGGCTGGAAGCACCACCCAACTACGCCCGCTCACGCGCCATGGTCAAAAAAGCGCGACGCTTCTTCCCGGCGTTTGATCCTGACCTTGATCCGGGCGGGGCTAAGGAATGGATGGGGTTCCGGCCGTCCATGCCCGACTCGCTGCCGGTTATCAGTCGCTCCGGTGTGCGAAGTGATGTTTTTTGCGCGTTTGGTCACGGTCATATGGGGCTCACAGAAGCAGGATCAACAGCGGAATTGATCACCGATCTGATTATGGAGCAGCGCCCGGCTATTGACCTGACACCGTTCAGCGCGAACCGATTCTAGGTGATCCGGTTTTGCAGTGCACAATAATATTCGGGAAAACCCGTACGGACGGTTGCAACACCGGTGTGATGTAGCTATAACGCCGCCGCACCGTGGTCTCGACGATCACATGACAGAATTTACCGAGGAGATCAGCCAATGGCTGTGGAAAGAACCCTGTCCATCATCAAACCGGACGCCACCCGACGCAACCTGACGGGACAAATCAACGCACGTTTTGAAGAGGCTGATCTTCGGATCATTGCCCAGAAGCGCCTGATGCTGACCAAGGAACAGGCCGAAGGGTTCTATGCCGTGCATCGTGAGCGCGCATTTTTTGGCGAATTGTGCAGTTTCATGTGCTCGGGCCCGGTTGTTGTACAGGTTCTCGAAGGCGAAAATGCCATTGCCAGAAACCGCGAAATCATGGGCGCGACAAACCCTGCCAACGCGGACGAAGGCACCATACGTCGTGACTTCGCCGAGAGCATCGAAGCCAACTCGGTTCATGGATCAGACGCGCCGGAAACGGCAGCAGAAGAAATAGCCTACTATTTCAGCCAGTTGGAAATTGTCGGCTAGTTTAATCGAGAGTCAGAAATCAGGGTCGCTGCCTATGGGGAGCGGCCCTTTTTTTTGTGGCCTAGCTTTCGGGATTGATCAGAATCTGCTCGTCAGTCGTTGTACCACTGATCAGCACCATTTCGCCGGAAACCCTGACCCGGCCCTCTGCGATCCAGCGAACCGCCTTGGGATAAATGATGTGTTCCTGGGTCAGGATGCGTGCCGACAGGCTGTCCGCGTCATCACCGGGGAAAACAGGCACGACGGCCTGCACAATGATCGGCCCGTCATCCAGTTCCGGACGGACAAAATGTACGGTGCAGCCGGAATATCGTACCCCCATCTCGACTGCCTGTGCCTGAACATGAAGGCCCTTGAATGCCGGCAGAAGCGAGGGATGTATGTTGATCAATCGATCACGCCAGGCATTGGCAAAGTCCTCGCCCAGCAACCACAAAAATCCAGCCAGGCAAACGAGCCGTGCCCCGGACTCGCGGATACGGGCGTCCAGAGCATCGTCAAACAAATCCCGGTCGTCAAAATCACGCAGCCGGATAACCTCCGTTGCAATGCTGGCTTCTTTTGCCCGGTCAAGTCCGCCGGCATCTTCACGGTTGGATATAACCAGCACGATTTCAGCCGGGAATTCCGGCTCCGCACAGGCATCTATGAGGGCTTGCAGATTTGATCCTCGTCCCGAAATCAGAACTGCAATTTTCAATCGATCCATGATCCATGCAACCCTTCAATACTGACACGCGGCGCATCGGGGTTACACGGTACCACATTACCGATAATCTGTACGGTTTCATCATGATTGCTGAGAACCTGCATCACCGCGTCCGCTTCAGTCTCGGCGACTATGGCCACCATGCCAATACCACAGTTGAACGCCCTCACCATCTCGTCGCGTGGCACGCCACCTGTCTGACTAAGCCAGGCAAAGACTGCGGGTACAGACCAGCTACCCGCAATCAAGTCGACGCCAAGACCTTCAGGCAAAACGCGCGGAATGTTTTCCACCAACCCACCACCCGTTATGTGGGCGAGGCCATGAACGTTGCCTGTCGCAATTGCTGCCAGGCAGCTCTTGACATAAATCCGGGTTGGCTCAAGCAGGGTCTGTGCAATTGTCCGCTCAGTATCGAACGGGGCCACTGCCCCGAACTCGAGACCGGCAATTTCGAGAATGCGCCTGACCAGCGAAAAACCATTGGAATGTACGCCATTGGACGACAGGCCAATGACGACATCGCCTGCAACCACTCCCTCGCCGGTCAGCTCCTGCCCGCGCTCAACGGCACCAACGCAAAACCCTGCCAGATCATAGTCATTGCCAGAATACATGCCGGGCATTTCTGCCGTTTCACCACCAATCAGGGCGCACCCAGCCTGCAGGCAGCCTTCCGCAATGCCGGCGATAACCGTCGAAGCTTCATCGACGTTCAGGGCCCCTGTTGCCAGATAATCGAGGAAAAACAAGGGTTCTGCACCCTGCACGACAAGGTCATTGGCACACATGGCAACCAGGTCGATGCCGACGCTGTCATGGATTCCGGAATCGATTGCAATCTTCAACTTGGTACCAACACCATCATTGGCGGCAACCAGTACGGCATCATTGTAACCCGCAGCCCGCAAATCGAAGAGGCCGCCGAATCCGCCAAGACCGGCCATAACACCGGGGCGGTTTGTCGATCCGGCAAGCGGCTTGATAGCCTCCACCAGATCATTACCAGCGTCTATATCGACACCAGCATCGCTATATCTCAGACCGTTTTCACGTGTTGCCTGAGGCGGCGGTTTGACCATGGTGACCCTCCGGAAGAAGCCTGATTTCGCTTGCCTTGCGCCCCTCTAGCAGGGCACCTTGAGCTGGTTTCGGGAATACCCCAGAATTCGAGCAATGCCAACCGCAATGATCAGGATAATGTCTCTACATTCAATTGCAATATGCCTGTGCGCAGCCCGCAATATCGCAATAGTGATCGCTTTGGCATGGGCAAACCTGATTGTCACGGGCAGTAACCTCCAGGCTGCGGAATCCGACTTGTATGAAGTTCGAAATGTGCCAGTGGACGCCACGGCAGAATCCGCGGTCGCCGCCCGGACCGAGGCCCTGGCCATGGGGGAACGTGAGTCGTTTCACAGATTGATCCGCCGCCTGACACCCCGAGAGTATCATAACCGCCTGCCCAATCCTGATCGCGCTACCATATCCACGTACGTACGGGATTTCTCGGTTTCCGACGAAAAGACCTCGACGGTCCGTTATTTGGCAAAAATGCATGTTCGATTCAGAAGTAGTGATATTCGCCAATTACTTAGCGAATTTGGTGTCCCGTTTACAGAAACAATCAGCAAACCGGTATTGATCATCCCGGTACTGGAACGGCGTGGTTCATATGCACTGTGGGAAGAAACTAACGACTGGCGAGCTGTATGGAGTCAGATAAACAGCGAAGAACGAATGGTGCCTGTCCGTCACCCTCTTGGTGATCTTACCGACATCTCGACTATCGGCGCACAGCATGCCGTAAGCGGTGACCTCACTCGACTTCAAGCCATGGCAGACCGTTACAACAGTGGATCAGTGATTGTTGCACACGCCGTTTTGAACACAGCAGTGGCCAACGTCAATGGATTGGAAGTCTATCTGACCCAGTATGGCCCATCATTTGATGGCCAGACACGCGTCGTCACATTTACTGGCCCCGTTAACGAGACCATCGGATCGCTACTCGCAAA
>JAJFID010000122.1 GCA_021775325.1 Rhodospirillales bacterium | reverse complement strand
AACGCGGCGGCCATTTTCAGTCACCAGCACGCGCAGTTCCTGTGACCGCACAGGACGGTCCTGCTCGCCGGTCGATTGTTTCCAATCGGCGCTGCTGGTGCGGTTTTTCAACCTCGCCGCCGCCGCCGCCAGGGCGCTCTTACCTACGCATCCCTGCAAAACCTGCCACCATGAAAGATTGATGCCCAAGCTTTCCATTTGTGACACAGCGCCATGAAAAATACGGATGCAGAACAAAGATTCGGGCGGGCCGGCGGATCGTAACCACCATCGATGTTCGCCCATCAAATCTTCAAATTTCTTTTGAATGGTCCATGTTTTCGAATCGAAGGGACTCTCACCTCTAAAAGGTGCCAACAGAACGCTAATGGCCGGAGCCAGTTTCTCGCGGATGTATTCCAGTTTTTCCGGGTTAAACCCCATATCGCACAAACACTCGTATGCCGGAATGTCCTGTTCGATATGAACTGCGACAATCAGCTCCAGCAACGCTTCGCGCTGGGCCGTCGTTATATCGACCGTGCATCCATAATCCAGCAGGACGACCTCCGGTTTGCCCACAGCATTCTTGCGATACAAGGCGTTCCCCATGTGAGGATCGCCATGCAGCGTGCCACTGACAAACAGACAGTGAAACAGGGTCGAGAGAATGATCCGGGCGACTGTGTGCCGGTCATTGTGATGCCAGTCCAGAATATCTTCCAGATACCTGCCTTCTTCCCAGTTCTGGACAAGGACATTTTCGCGACACAACGCGGATACAATTTCAGGCACGCAGAGTCCGGGCACAGTGTTTACACTGCGGAACTGGATCTGCCGGTTGGCTTCGGTACGATAGTCCAGTTCACGATCCATGTTCTCTTTCACGGATCGCTTGTAACTATCAATGTCGATACCCCACTTTCTGGCAGGGCCGATGCCGGGGATCATTCCCAGGATTTTCATCTCAGCCTCTACGGCGTCTGTGATTCCCGGGTAGCGAATCTTTACGGCAACGTTTGATCCATCCTTCAATTTCCCCCGGTGCACCTGCCCCAGTGATGCGGCAATACCGACATGTTCGAGCGACTCGAATACCTCATCAACTGGTCGGCCCAACCCGCGCTCGAGTTCCGGCAACATGTGCTCGTACGGATAGGGCTCGACGCCTCGTGTTAACTGGGCGAATGGTGTTTCACCGCCAATTTCCGAGAACATCTGACCGATTTTCATGGCGCCGCCTCGGGCGTCAGAAAATAACTCGGCCAGCGCAGTCTTGGCACGATCGCGCTCAGTGTCCGTTTCTGCTTGTCGCGCGTCGCGAACGCCCAGCGCAATTTTGAGGAGTGTTAGAGCGCGCTGTGGCAACATCATGACAGGTTTTTGATCCAGATGGCGGTATCGTGGAGTGCGGCACCACCAGCAGGGGCGACAGGTTCGGCACTCGTCAGTACATTGATACCCATGCCCTCCTCAAAGGCGTGATTTGGCCAGATGCCCTCGCTGACAACTGTACCACGGTTCAATCCATCATCGTAGCGTGCATGGAGAACCAGGCTTCCCTGATCATTGCCAATGCGAACACGATCACCGTCAAGTATGTCGAGTTCAGACGCATCATCAGGATGTATCTGTATGTCCGGTCGACCTTCCCGTTTCAATGATGACACCGTTTCATTGAAGCTCGAGTTCAGGTACGTGCGGGCTGGTGCCGTCACGAGTCGAAACGGCTTTTCGGGTGTTGACTGGTCAACAATTGTCCAGTGATCAGGCAATTTGGGCACAGACGCGAGAACAGATGCTTCAACGTACCGGCGTTTCCGGTTACCCGACCAATCCGGCTTGAACCGAAACCTACCGTCGGCATGACCGAAGCCATCGACAAAATGGGACTCATTGAATGACGGTTGGCAATCCATCCAGTTGGTTTGTTCAAGGTCCTCCAGCGAACCTCGACCGGAACTTTGTAATGTCTGGTCGATGATTTCACGCACACTCAGATGAAAACCGGGATGGTCGGCACCCAGGCGGTTGGCCAGGGCGCAGACAACCTCGTGATTGTTCCAACACCCTGCTGGTCCCTCAATGAGCTTCAATCCAAGTGACAGGTGTTGGTGTCCACCACCTTTGTAAATGTCATCGTGTTCGACAAACATGGTTGCGGGCAAAACGATATCCGCTACCTCCGCAGTTTCCGTCATGAATTGCTCGTGCACGCAGACAAACAGATCATCGCGGGCAAATCCTTCGTGAACTTTCGTTAAATCTGGCGCAATAGACATGGGGTTTGTATTTTGAATGAACAATGCCGTAACTGGCGGGCCGTTCCCCAGGTCGCGCCGGTCGCCACACAAAACAGCACCAATACGCGATTGATCAAGTATGCGTATCGATGGATCACGTACGTCGAGCCCCTCAATCAGTGTTGTGTCTAATTGAAAAATTGCGCCATTATTGTGAAACGCGCCACCTCCTTCATTGAGCCAGCTTCCCGTTACGGACGCGATAGACATGGCCGCATGCATGTTGACCGCGCCATTGCGGCTACGCGTAAACCCGTAGCCCAATCTCAGATAGGTCCTCGGTGTCGTTCCGATCATGTGCGCCAGAGTTTCGATGTCTTCAACAGCGACACCTGAAATTCCTGCTGCCCACGCCGGAGTTCTTGTCTTCAAGTGCTGTTCGAGTTCCTGTGGCGCGTCCGTGAATTTTGCCATGAAATCGTGGTTGGCAAGACCGTCGCGAAATAGAACATGCATAATGGCACAGGCCAGCGCGCCATCGGAGCCAGGGTTCACTCGGATAAACATGTCGGCCTTTTGTGCTGTTCCCGTATTGTAGGTGTCGATCACAACGATTTTCGCACCACGTTCTTTGCGTGCTCTGGTCACGTGGGTCATCACATTGATCTGAGTATTGACCGGATTCGTGCCCCAGATCACGATCAGATCCGAGATACCCATTTCTCTCGGGTCAGGCCCCATGAGAATACCGGTGCCGGCAATAAAGCCCTCCCACGCCGGTGTCGTGCAAATAGTGTGATACTGCCCCGAGTAGCGTTTGGCATGGCGTAACCGCCCGATACCATCGCGCATGACCAGGCCCATGGTTCCCGCGTAAATGTAAGGCCATACAGTTTCCGAGCCGTGCCGTTGCTCGGCCTTGAGTAAACCCTCCGCAACCTCGTCCAGCGCATCGTCCCAGGAAACAGGCTCGAACGTACCACTGCCTTTGCTGCCGATACGGCGTAAGGGCGTCGTCAATCTGTCGGGGTGGTGGGCACGTTCGGCATATCGACCGACCTTTTCGCAGACCACACCGGCCGTGTAGGTGTTGTTCCGGGCACCACGGACCCGACCAATTCTTGTCGGGCTCAGGCGCTCTATCTCGAGCGAGCATACGCTGGGACAGTCGTGGGGGCAGGTTGATAGAACGACGTCGTCTGGCATTGAAATTCCGGATACTGATAAAACTGATTTCGAAACGGATGCTAGCGCGGCATGTGACACCCGATCAAGTTGAAGTGCGTAACGATTATGCCACCTGTTCTGCTTGCCGTCCCCCCGGAAGACCCAATGCAAGTATCATTGCCATCAGAGACAGTACTGCCGACAGGGCAAAAGCGTACTCAAGCTGGATAGACCCAACAATCCCAGCAAGCAATGCGCCCAAGGCACCAATCCCATCCATTAACGCGAACGCAAGTCCGAGCGTTGTCGATTCCTTGTTTCCCGCATGTTCCACAGATGCTGCTAGCAGGGCGGACCGAATGGCAACGAGGGTACCGACAGAGATCACCAGGACGATAATCAACGTGATCAACGTCGGTGCCAGAAACATCACTGCTGCACATATGGCCGCAATCAGATTTCCGACAATAGTGATAGGTCGACGGCCAATTCGGTCTGAAACGTTGCCAACAACGGGCTGCAGAAGCGCACCAAACAAAACCATGGTTGCGAAAACGCTTGCGGTCTCTTCAGTGCTTAATCCGTGGGTTTGCAACAGATACAATGGGGCCATGCTCAGCAAACACATAAGTGCCATATTGTAGCAGCTAATCAAAACAACGAACCGAATACCTGACGGGGTGCGCCATGTATGCCAGATGGCAACAAAGTCCGAGCGGGATATATTGATCTTAGTTCGTTTCGGCACCTTTGCCGCCAAAGGAATAAACGCGACAGCCATAAGAGCGGTTGGAATGACGCATAACTGCAACGCCGTTTGCCAATCTACGTAAATCAGAAGAAAACCCACCGCGAGCGGTCCAAGCACCTCGGCGATGGAGCCCCCCATGGCATGGATACCCAGGGCTTTAGCGCGTGCTGCGGGGTATTGCTGTACCAGAACACCCGTGGCAACAGGATGCCATACAGCATCACCAATCCCGGCAATTGCCAGCAAAATTGCCAGTAACCAGTAGGTCGGCGCAAAGGATGCGATGAAGTAACCAACGGCTACCCAGACAAAAGTCAATAACAACAAACGCCCCCGGTCTGAAATGTGGTCCGAAATCATGCCTGCAGGGAAATAGGCCAGAGCCGAGCCTGCACTGTGAATAGCAAAAAGCATGCCCAACTGAGCCGGGCTCAGGTCCATAGCCAATGCGACCGCAGGGCCGATAATCCACATGGCACACGGCGCAAAGTCATTACAGAAATGTCCGACGCTGAAACCGATCAACATTCGGGTGGGGGGGTGTGTCATCGAGTCTCCAGGAGTTTACGCGTCATAATTTGCAAGTCGAGGTACGTTAAACAAGACAAGGGTTCGGAGCCAGATAATTGCAGTATTTGAACTAATTAGCACCACAGGGGACTAATTGCATATGGTGTTTAACCCGTGTAATGGTATTGTCCATCCGGATACTAATTTGTAGCCGGTCCGTTGGACTGGGGGGTTCAGTTGGTAACTTTACACACCCGCGATTTGTCGCTTGATGAACCGCCCAGTGTTTACTTGAGCCAGGCCATTGAAGCATGGCACGGCTGGCGGCATGAACGTGCCATGCCAGCATGGACCGACGTCAACCTTTTGGATATTCCCCATCCTAGCCTCAAGATGACCCTGGTCCTTGATATTCACTACGATCCGCTCAAGTTTCATTATCGGTTCTGGGGTACTGGGCTGACCCGCATTCATGGCCTCGATCTAACGGGCAAAACGACTAATGAGCTGCCGTGGCCGGATTTCAGGGCACTAACCGAGCAGGCCTATCGCCGCGTCATGCAGGATCGTTCACCGTGGCTCTATGTCGGGGAGTACATCAAACCATACGACGCCGTCGGCGAAGAGTACGTCCTTCGTTTGCCGTTATCCAATGACGGTGAACGGGTGGATGGCATCATTTCCGTTGTTGAACAGATTGATAGCACGACTGCGACGTAATCTTTTGATCGGCTCTCGAGCTTCCCGTTACCTTATTGAATAATGGGCATTTCTTCAGGTGCGCGACGACTGAGCATTTCGGCACCGTCTTCGGTGATCACAATATTTTCTTCATGAACCATCTGTTTGCCAGGGGCGAATTCCATGCCTGGCTCAAGCGTCAGTACAACACCGGGTTCCAGGGGCGTCATATCCGTCGGTGTATTTGACGGCCATTCGGTTAACTGCATGCCAAGGCCATGCCCCATGCGACCCACGTCATTGCCAAGTGCGCCACCGGCTTCCAACACAGACCACATAGCGGCCCATACATCAGACGTGGTTGCGCCCGGCTTGGCGGCGGCAAAACCGGCATCGGTCGATTCAAAGACGGTTTCATAGGCACGGCGGGTTTCGTCTTCTACGTGACCGAACCCGAAGTTGCGATCAAAGTCACAGAAGTAACCATCGAACGTGGTGCCTGTGTCGATGATAAGAACGTCACCGACTTCGATAATTCGTTCACCCGGGCCCATGATTATGTTGCCGTAACCACCGTGTCCTGCACCGCCAACGATGTAGGGCGAGTTGTCGGCTCCTCTGTTCAACAGATCAATCCGAAATCGCTGGCAGTTTACCCGTTCACTTTCGCCCATCTTTAAAGACTGGGGCAAGGCCTCAAATGCATCTGAAGTTATCTGACAAATGTGATGAATCTTGGCGATCTCGGCTGCGGACTTCACGAATCTTATCTGATGTAGCTCGGTTGCAACGTCGACAATCTCGCAGCCCGACAGACGATCCCGGAGGATCTGATAGTCGCCGGCCGGCATGCGCAACAGGCTCTCATGACCAAGTGGGACTCCGATGCGACCAGACTGTTTCGAGTGTGCGGTCAGGACCTCGGTGAGCAGAGAAATGCCGTCATCATCGGGGACAGGTGCTGGCCAGGTTCTGATGTCGTCTACCCAGGTTGCGGCCATGCCCGCAGCACCAATTTCGGGGATAATGGCGACGGGTTTTCCGCTGCTGGGTAAAACAATAAACCAGGGGCGCGTGGGGCTTTCCCAGAACTGTGTATGGAAACCGGTGAAATATCGCACGTCGGGTTCAGTGGTCAGTAAAATCGCATCGATACGCTGGTCATGCATGACACCCTGGACGCGCGCCATGCGGTTTTCAAATTCAGATAGCGTAAATCCCCGTTCGGGCTCTGTTGTCATGGCCTAATTGTTCCTTGTCCGAATATGGTCGCGCGATCTTATAACTGCATATCAAGTATCCGCAATGCATGATCATGCCGAGGGCTACCGTTTACTGACCCAATCGCCACAAACCGCCATCATCTTCATCGGTCAACAGATAAACAGCGCCATCACTGCCTACAGCCACGTCGCGTATGCGACCAATCTGATCACGGAGGATTTCGCGTTCGTTGATCACGTGATTTCCGTCCAGTCGCACCAGCGCAAGGAGGCGAAATTTAAGAGAACCAACCAACAGAGTATTCTTCAGTGTGGGGAACATTTCGCCAGTATAAAAGGCCATGCCGGAAGGCGCGATAGAAGGTGTCCAGTGGTGAATCGGTTCCGAGTAACCGGATGCCGAGATGCCAATGCCGATTTTGCCGCCGCCATACTCCTCGCCATGACTGACAATGGGCCAGCCGAAATTCTCACCGCCACGAACGATGTTGATCTCGTCGCCACCCTGAGGGCCATGCTCATGAACCCACAGTTCGCCGGTAGTCGGGTGAATCGCTAGGCCCTGAGGATTTCGATTACCGATGGAAAACAACTCCGGCAACCAGTTACGGCCATCCACGTACGGGTTATCGGTGGGCGGCGAGCCGTCCTGATTAAGACGAATGACGCTGCCCGGGTGAACTGAGGCATTTTGCGCATTGTCCCGGTTACCGCGCTCGCCCAGGGTTGCCACGATTTTGCCATCCGGCATGCGGCCCAGCCGACAGCCAAAATGGACAGCTCTGTCAATTGGAGGTTCGGCCACAAACACCTGCTTAAAGGTATTCAGGCTTGTCTCCCCAATAGTGCCATAACCGATAGCCGTTGATGAATTTCCGTGATCCCTTGGGGCTGAGTAACAGAGCCAGACCGTTGATCCACTTACCATGACGTCCAACAATCCGCCCTGACCTTTTGCGAGAACCGCCGGAACACCGGTTATTTCGACCTTGTCACCGGTCCTCAGGTCAATACGGAAAAGCATGCCTGATCGCTCTGTGACCAGGACTTCATCGTCGTTCAGAAAATCCATACCCCAGGGATGGTTGAGCGGTGGCCCAATCCGTGAGGCTGTGAAGTCCGCACTCGCTATGGATGGCAACCACAACGCCAGAGTCAAAACGATGAAAGACAATAGCCGATGCATTGTTATTCCTGTTCAGTCAGCCGCTTCGCCCAGCATCTCGATAATCGCATCACGTTCTGACAGGATCAGCAGTAGGGCAAGATCGCCGGGTCGCAGCAGCCGGAGTATCCTCGTGACGCCCTCTGAAGGCGTGCCCGCCGAAATAATACCATCGTTACCCAAACCGTTGGTTCGGCATTGCGCCTGAATGAGTGCGGTGATTTCCCCTAACTCGCGCCCTCTCAGGTATTCTGGATTCTCAGCCGCAACCACAAAATCCGGGTTAAGCGCAAACGCACTATCCGTTACATCGCGAATGTCCTGATCGGATCGGTCCCCGGCGTGACCCAGCAGGACAAACCTACGGTTTGCCTCTATAGCCGCCATAGCGTCGGCGACAGCAGATATGGAATGGGGATTGTGGGCAAAATCAACGAATACGCGTGCCCCGTTTATTACAAATTCATTACAGCGGCCTGGATTGTCGCGTGAATCGTTCTGAAATCCGGTCAGGCCGTTACGGATAGCGTCATCACCCAGCCCCATGGCCCGTGACAGACAGAGAGCACCTAGGGCATTGCTGATATTGTACCGCGCTGCGCCGCCGAGTGTAACAGGGATATCGCGCACGTTGACGACTGATGTTTGCGTGTGGCCATCAAAAAACAGCAGGGCTGTGCCATCATACCAGGCACAGGGCGATCCGGCCTGTCTCGCCGATGCAATCTGAGACGACCCCGCATCCAGCGAAAACCACCATATCGTCGCCTGTGTCCGGGCGGCTTCGGCCACCACGTAGGTATCATCGGCGTTCAGGATCAGCACACCATCGTTTGCCAACGTGCGGTGAACGGCAAACTTCGCAACAGCAAGTTCCTCAACTGTGTTAATGCCGTATTGCCCCAGATGATCCGCCGCCACGTTTGTGACCAGCGCCGCGCGTGCCTGTCGCAGCGGCAGCCCACGCCTGAGAATGCCGCCGCGGGCGACTTCCAGATAGGCGATTTCCAGGCGCGGATCACGCAGCAACATTCTGCCACCACCAGGTCCAGAGTAGTCGCCTCGGTCAAGGATGTCGTCACCTACGCGTACCAGATCGGTCGACGTCAGACCGGCCATGTAACCCGCTGCCTTGGCAATAGCCGCTGACAGGCGGGTGGTGGTTGTCTTGCCATTGGTGCCCGTAATCATGGCAACGGGGATATCGTGCAAGTGCTGCCATGGCACATCATCAGGGTGGGGGAGATCAGTAATCGGCCAAATTTTCGATCCGATGCCAAGGCCCAATGACAGTTCGTCATCATCGCACAATACATCCACGTCGTGGTCCTGTGCCGCTTCGATCAACGCAAGCAGCGGCGGATTTGCCTCGCGGACCATCACGCCCTTAAGATCATTGACCATGGTGTTGAAGTCATCGGACGCTTCGCCTAACAGGGTTGCTGCACAAAAATGCCAGGCAGTCTGTGCAACGAATATGGCCGAGTACAATTGATCCATGGGTGCGGAGATAGCCAGACTGGCACCACCAGTAAATCGGCGCTCGATGATCTCTTCATTCTGCCAGCCAACGGCGTCAAGGACACGACGTGCGTTATCTCTCCATTGCTGAACAATGTCATTGGTATCAAAGTCCTGAAACACCACATCCAGCACAGCACCAGGTTTGTCCCACAACAGACCCGGGCCAGTCAGTCGACGATCGTCATCCATTATCAGGTTATATGCCGACGGTATATGTATGGTCAGCGCGTCTTCAATTGTTTCAGCTGATTCAACCATGGTCCGAACGCGCCCCTAATCCCCGTCCTCATCGGTACTGCGGGCCAGTCGGACACCGCGTTCATCCCGGATCAGCGTATCGCCGTCACCGACAATATCATCCAGTGCGATTGTCTCGGTGGTATCTTCTGTTGGTGTGTCAACAGGTTCGGGCGCGTCGTCGTTCTTGAAATAGATAATCTGTTTCCAGCACCGGACCGTGTCGTCACCAAACACAACCACAAGATCGCCTTCCTCGGCCATGTCCAGAATATGGTCCACGGCTTCGGTTTCGTCGGGGATCACCGTGATGGCTGATTCTTCAACGCCGTTTTTCAGGAACCCTTCTTTCAACATCTTTGGGATTTCGTCATGACCGCGTTTGCGGCGGTTGTCGTCGGCCTTGCATATATAGTGGTCAAAATGCCCGGCCAGAATCTCGGTCGCCTCAAACACGTCCTCGTCCCGTCGATTACCTGGAACGGCAACAACCATGAGGCGGCGGCCAGTAACATCGAGACGATCTACCAGATCCGCAACAGCTCTGAACGCCGCCGGGTTGTGGGCGTAATCAAGAATGACTTTGAACGGATGTTCATCAAATACATTGGTGCGGCCCGGAGCCTGGAAGAAACTTGTATCAAACGTGCGCAGGCCGTGGCGAATATTGTCCAGGTCCACGTCGAAACTATAGGCCATGGCGGTGGCAAACATGGCATTCTGCACGTTGTGCATGGCCTTGCCTTCCAGTGTCGCCGGGACAAGGTGGGACCACAGCACAGGCATGTGAGTCTCGTTGTCATAGATGGCAATCATGTCGCCATTCATGCCTTTTTCCAGCACCACCGCGCGGCCGCCCGCGCGAATGTGTTCTTTCACCAGGGCATGGTCAGAATTCAGGGTCACATAACAGATGCAAGAGGCATCGGCGAAGTCCGCCATGCGCAGGCAGTGCATGTCGTCCGCGTTGAGAACGGCAGTGTCTGTTGCCGCCTCAATAACAACCCGTTTGACCACGGCCAGTTCGTCTACCGTATTTACGCCAGCAAGTCCCAGGTGGTCAGAAGTCACGTTCAGACAGGCAGAGACGTTGGCACGCTGATATCCAAGACCGCTGCGTACCAGCCCGCCGCGAGCAGTTTCCATGACGGCAAAGTCGACTGACGGGTCGCGCAAAACGATCTGCGCCGATGTGGGGCCGGTCATATCGCCTTTTACGCTCAGTTTGCCGTCCACATAAACGCCGTCTGTGGATGTCATGCCCACCGTGTGGCCGCTGGCCTTCATGATATGGCTGAGCATGCGCGATGTGGTCGTCTTGCCATTGGTACCAGTGATGGCGGCGATGGGAATACGGGTCTCAGAGCCAATGGGGAACAGCATGTCCATGACTTTGCCGGACACGTCGCGGGGCGTACCTTCACTGGGGGCAACATGCATACGGAAGCCCGGTGCCGCGTTAACTTCGACAATAGCACCACCGATTTCCTTGTAGGACCGGGTGATGTCGTCGGTAAGGAAATCCACACCACCCACATCGAGACCAACTGCCTTTACTGCGCGCACCGCCATGTCCCTGTTATCGGGATGCACCACGTCCGTCATGTCAATGGCCGTGCCACCGGTGGAGAGGTTCGCCGTTGAGCACAGGAAAAACGTCTCGCCCTCAGGAAGGACTGTCTCCTCTGTGAAGCCGGCATCATCCATCAGGCGGCGGGCCTGATTGTCCACTTCCAGATTGGTCAGGACCTTTTCGTGGCCAATGCCACGGCGTGGATCGCTGTTCACTTCCTCAATTAACTCGGCAATGGTTTGTTTGCCGTCTCCCACCACGTGACCGGGTACGCGTTTTGCCACGGCAACCAACTCGTTGTTAACCACCAGCATGCGGTGGTCCATGCCGGTAATGAAACTCTCGACGAGGATTGCCTTGCTGGTACCATGCTCGCGGGCCTCGGCAAACGCAGTTTCCACCTGATTGTCTTCCATCAGATTGATGGAGACGCCACGACCATGATTGGCATTGAGGGGCTTGAGCACTACCGGGTGCCCGATACGCCGAGCTCCCCGTACCGCTTCGCGGGCACTATAAACCATGCGCTGTTGCGGCACGGGCAGACCCAGGTCATTAAGCAGATTATGAGTGTCTTCCTTGTCGCAGGATATTTCTACCGCGATATGACGGGTCTCACTGGTGATGGTGGCCTGAATGCGTTGCTGGTACTTGCCGTGGCCGAACTGCACAAGACTGTAGTCATTAAGCCTGATCCACGGGATATCCCGCTCCTCGGCGGCCTTGACCAGTGATCCGGTACTGGGGCCGAATTCCCGCTTCTGAGCATGAAGCACGAAGTCCTTTAGCTCGCTTTCCCAGTCGAATTCAGGATCGAAATCATGCTCGACCTGCTCTTTCAGATGGTCGGGCAGCAGATGCATGAGTAGTCGCAGGGCCATCTGACCGGCTTCCAGTCCCACATTACGCTGACCATAGGCATAGACCATATTGTAACAACCGGGATCACCCGTGGACCGGGTGCGGCCAAACGTTACATCCGAACCTGCGACGCTTTGAATCTCCAGCGCGCAATGTTCCATGACATGGCCCAGCCAGGTACCGTCATCCTCGCGCAGGCGGCGAACGAACCCGCCCGGCTCGCGGTATGAACACCCGTGTTCGTGTAAACCGGGCAGCGCTTCCACCAGCGCATCCACGTACTCCTGACCAATTTTTGCCGATGGCCATTCTTCCAGAATGCCGAGATCGACCACGTGGCGAATCACCGGAAAACTTGCCCACACATTGGGGCCGACGAAGACGTTCGTAGAAACAATTTTCATGGCTCGGCTCCGGTTAGGGTTCGGTCTTAACTGTCGGCCCGATTGTTGGATGGCAGGCTGCAGAATCCGTTTTTACCATCGTCGGGCGGATAAGCTTGTCGACCGGTTAGATCGTAGCGGCATCCTGCGCCCAACACATCAATTTTAAGGCCCAGCAGGCTTAGGGGCTCGTCCTGTTCGGCTTGCCACATGGATGAATGGGTCATGCTGCCTGCATCTACGACGGTGACGGTACCACTGCCAAGGACCTGGAATACGTTGTCCGGGCCAATAAATGCGGCGGTATCCTCATCAATGCCCAGTCCGATTAGAAAGGGATTATAGGCAGACGCCGACAACAGACGGCCCAGCCGGTTTCTCTGGGTGAAGTGCTGGTCAATGATCACGGCATTGGTCAGGCCCATGCCGGGCGCCAGACTGACACCACCTCCAGATGGGGATTTGTCACCGCTGCCGCCCGCGACCATGTGCTCGGACATGATGGAGGCACCGGCGGAGGTTCCGGCTACGGGCACACCCGACGCGTTACAGCGCCGTATTTTCTGTGCCACCAGCGTGCCGCCAAGAATGGTCGAAAGACGAAGCTGATTGCCGCCGGTCATAAAAATACCGGTGGCCCGGTCCAGCATTTCCACAAAACCCGGGTTGTCGCAGTCCTCGCGTGAGTTGATGGGCAGGAACTCAACCTGTGCCGCGCCCAGATCACGGAAAATGTCGTTATAGTTGGGGCCAGTATTCTCAAGCTGTGACGCCGTGGGTACCACCACGATATCGCTGTTGCGACCGCCCGACAGTTCCACGAACTTACGGTGGATGGACATCTCTTTTTCCTTATCCTCCCCACCGCCAATGGGAATGATAAAGCCCCGCTCGGAATGCGCGGGCACAGGCGCAGGACACATGTCAGATGAATACCCGGTTGTTAACGAATGCCAGAACGCAAATGGCCTCAGGCCCTTACTCTATTCGGCCAGCCCGGAACTGCAAGGATGGTGTGATTTAAGATATACACCAAACTCTTTGCCAATCGAAAAAATGGTCATAAAAAACGCTGCTCCAGTACTTTGCTCTGCGATACGAGCCAATTTCGCATAAGCTTCACGTGTTTCGAGTTTTTCTGCTTCGTGGGTGTCACGACGTAGAAACCCACTTCCTCCTGGATGACAACGTCGAGCGGACGGCACAATCTGCCAGCGGCGAGGTCGTCTTCCACGAACGGGTCGCTGGCCAGCGCCACACCTTGACCGGCAATGGCGGCATCTATGGCCAGCGAGGTTTGACTGAAGTTTATGGCGCGCGACGGCGCATCCGGTGTGCCGCCGAACACCATTTCCATGAACAGCGGCCAGTAGGCGTGGGCATCATGCAGTAGGACGTGATGGGTAATGTCTGCCGGTTTATTGATGGGATGCTCACCGCTTTGGAGTGTCGGACTGCACACTGCATAAACGTCCAGCGGATACAGAAGTTCTGCGGTCAGGTCGGATCCAAATGGTGGTTTGCCCTGACGTACTGCAATGTCGACCCCGTCACTCTTGAAATCAGCCAGGTGCTGTGAGGCAACAATACGGACATCCAGTTCCGGATACTCACGAGTAAACGCAGCCAGTCTCGGGACCAGCCATTTAGTCGCGAATGAGGGTGTTACGCTGATGGTGACAACGGCCTGTTGCGGCCGAATTTCGTTGGTGGCTTCGGCAATGATACTGAAGGCCCGTTCAAGTGGTGCGTGATACTTCCGTCCATCCTCGGTCAGTGCGAGTCCACGGGGAAGGCGGTCAAACAGCTTGATCTTCAACAATGCTTCCAGGCCGCGCACGTGCTGGGCAACGGCACCGTGGGTGACACCAATTTCTTCCGCCGCCAGTCGGAAGTTCAAATGTCGCCCTGACGCTTCAAAGGCTCTTAAGCCATTGAGGGGTGGTAGCAAGGTCAAAGTAGCACCTGTTGAGCTGTAGAATTTCTACAGCCTTAGGCGATGAAATGTGATTAGTCAAATGTCGGCCTCGGTCTTACGTATGGTTACATCAACTGCACGTTACCAATCACCTTAAACACAGGAGCAAGATATGTCAGAAGGTAAAGTCGCCATCATCACCGCAGGCGGAAGCGGCATGGGCGCAGATGCTGCCCGCAGATTGGCCTCAGACGGTTTTCACGTAGCCATCCTGTCATCGTCGGGCAAGGGTGAGGCGCTGGCCGAAGAACTGGGGGGCATCGGTGTCACTGGTTCCAATCAGTCACCTGAGGACCTGAAGAGACTGGTGGACAGTGCTATGGACAAATGGGGGCGGATTGACGTGCTGGTCAACAGTGCCGGTCACGGGCCCCGCGCACCGGTACTCGAGTTGAGTGACGAGGATTGGCACACGGGCATGGATGTGTATTTCTTGAACGTGGTGCGCCCGACCCGGTTGGTCACGCCGATCATGCAGAACCAGAAATCCGGCGTAATTATCAACATCTCCACGTTCGCGGCCTTTGAGCCTGACCCGGTTTTCCCCACGTCCGGCGTGTTCCGGGCGGGCCTTGCGGCGTTTACCAAGCTGTTCTCAGACAAGTACGCCGCCGAGAACATCCGCATGAACAACGTGCTGCCTGGGTTTATTGACAGCCTGCCGGAAAAGGATGAGTTCCGCGAACGCATCCCCATGGAGCGCTACGGCAAGTCCGAAGAAATCGCCGCGACCGTTGCCTTCCTGGCATCTGACGGCGGCGGTTATATTACCGGACAGAATATCCGCGTAGACGGAGGTATCACTCGTTCGGTTTGAAAATAGGGAAACGATGATGAAAAACTGGTCGGGGCGAGAGGATTCGAACCTCTCGCTCTATGCTATTTGGTGCATTTCCACGAAACGAGATGAAACACACACCACCTCTGTATATGGCGGAAAATAAGGAAAAAACGTACATCACAGTGTTACATGACAATTCATATTGTTTCTGCTAGATTGGACCCTAAGTGGACCCTAACGGATTTTTGCAATGCCTCCGACCAAACATCGTATCCCGTTCAACGACCGAAAGATTAAAAGTCTCAGGCCTCCAGCAGTTGGTCAGGTCGAATGGTGGGACGAGACGTTCCCCGGGTTTGGCCTACGCATCTCGTGTGGTGGCAGAAAGTCCTTTGTCTACCGATACCGCAATGAGCAGGGCAAGAAGAAGCGCGTCACCATTGGGCCGTATCCTGCCTGGAGTGAGGGCAAGGCCAGAGAAGAGGCCCGCCGGATCGCAAGTAGTGTTGTGGATGGTAACGATCCTGCAGCCGACAAGAAGGCGGCTCGTGGGGCTGGCACCTTTAAAGAGTTGTCCGATCTTTACATGGAGAAACACGCCAAGCCGAACAAACGCTCGTGGAAAAAAGACAGGATGGCTATCGACCGTGATCTTGTTCCCGTCTTTGGCAGTATGAAGGCCAACGGCATTACTCAGGAAGATGTTGAGGCCCTGCTAGAAGACATACGGGATCGTGGCGCACCCATTCAAAGCAATCGCACCCTTGAGATTTTTAGGGGCATGTACAATTGGGCACTAAGTCTTGCGAAGGTGCGACGAGAGTATCAGTTGAACACGAACCCCAGTCTCGGCGTTAAGAAGCTGAGTGCCGAACACCAGCGAGAGCGCGTTCTCTCTATGGGCGAGATTAAGAAGATTTGGGAGGCAGCCGAGGCGGACACCTCACACACCGCCAAGTCGTTTCTGCTGCACTTCATGACGGCACAGCGTGGCGGTGAGATTCATACTATGCGTTGGAAAGATGTCGATCTTGCAGAAGGATGGTGGACGATCCCAGGTGAGCGATCAAAGAACACGCTCCCCCACAGGGTGCCGCTGACTGCCGATGCGGTTTCGCTGCTGGAAGATAT
>JAJFID010000121.1 GCA_021775325.1 Rhodospirillales bacterium | reverse complement strand
TGTCATGATATAGATAATTCCTAAAAATAAAATTACAATGATGGGAATTACAAAATTTAATGATTGATCATTTGAATATGCTCCCTTATAACTAGCCAAACAGTAAAAATTAATGTCTACCAAATATAAAGTATCTTTGGTTTTGAGAACACCATGTCCTTTATCTGCACTTTAATTGTCTATTAGTAATTGTGGAAATATATCCAGATGAAATTACAAAGTCAAAAAATAATCCTTTAGAATTATTTTATTCATCAATGAGGGCAGAGGCTACAAAAACTGATTATGATAGAAAACTAAGAAAAGTTCTTTGTGAGTTTTTACGTCCAATCCTAAAAGGCGATCCTGAACTAGTAAAAAGACAAGAATCTCTTCCTAAAACTAAAAAACGAGGACTAAAACGTAATTTTTCTGACGCTGACTATGAGATAAGGGCAACAGAGTTTGTCCGTAGAGCCCGACATGACACTGATTGGGCAGAAGATGTAATGATGCAGTTAGGTTCTAAATTCAAACAAAGAGCAAATCTTCCAAAGACTGATCTCAATTACATTAATCCTGTATCGCTAAAGAACTACTTTGTACCTGTTCAAAAGTTACTTGAGATGAATCGTGTAAATCTTTCTTGGAAGAGAATACGTTCTACATTTCCTGAAATTGATGGAAAAGATGACACTCGTGAATACACATATGATGAAATTCAAAAAATGTTGAATCACTGTAAAGTTATGGATAAAGTATTGATTTTACTTGCCGCATCATCTGGAATTAGAGCGGGTGCATTTAAAATACAATGGAAACATATTATTCCAATTTATTTCTATGATGGAAAAAATATTTGGGAAGAACAAGATGTTACAGAATCTGTAACTCAAAAAGCACCCGTAGTTGCAGCAATGATTCGAATTTATGCTAATTCTAATTCTGAATACATTGCATTTACAACTCCTGAATGTTGGAATGCTATACAAGAGTATAGACAACAATGGATTCAAGATGTACAAAAAGAACCACAGTCTGATGATCCATTCTTTAAGAGAAGCGGACCATTTGCTCGAGAACTAACTGGAATGGGATTACGTAAGAGATTGGAAAGAATTCTAAAAGAATCAGGAATACGTCCACCACTTGCAACTGGAATTCGTAGACACAAAGTTCCTGCATTTAATGGATTTAGAAGATTTTTTAATAAAGCAAACAAGAAATCCCTTTCAAATAATTCTGTTTTAGCATCGCTTATCTTCAAAGAAACCATGATGGGTCATGGTGGATTAATTCAACTTGACAAAAATTATTTCAAATCTCATATTGGTGAATTAATTGAGGAATACTTGGATGCAGTTCCAAATCTTACAATATCCAAAGAACTGCAATTACAGGCTGAAAATAACAAACTTCGTGAGGAAAAATCAGAACTAGAAATGATAAAAGAAGACAATGCTAAAATCTTGAATTGGATTGCTAGGCAAGAAAATAAAAATCAATATTAACAAATCTTTCAAGATTTGAATTTGAGCGTAATATGTCTACATGTAGACATATTTCAAAATATTTTGTCCATTAATGATTAATGGATATATATTATTTCCAATACCTCTCTTTGAATCTCTCTTTTGGGATAGTAGACATCCAATACACTTTATCACAGATGAGGGTTGTGGACATTTGATATCACATTATTTAATTTGCAATGATATTAATCCCAAAATTATTGAGGTTGAATTTGATACAGGATCCTTACAAAAAAATGATGTTTGGCATCTATGTAAATTTTGTAGTCAAAAATCTGAATTTCAGAAATTTAGATTGAATATAAAAAATTTGAAAGATTAGTGAAACAAATAATATTCTTTTAACTACCCCTCTTGAAATCTAAAACCCTTAGTCTTTCTTGTGTAACGCAGGGCGTGAACGATGTATTATCACTGTTTCAATTTTATAAGAAAATCAACTAAATGATTTTTTCAAAATATTTTATTCACTATTTTCACAAAACACATCTACATTATAGGAATTTTCGTGAAACGTGAAAAAGTGAAGTTTGCATAGATCACTTACTAATTTTCACGCTTTTTTCACACTTTTTGAAATTTTTCACTAATTTCAAAAGTAAAATAGTGACATTACGCCTAGAAATTTACGACTAGTGATTTTTTATTATTTTTTGATTTTTGTCATGTGTTGTTGGATTCAAAATTAATTATTTTAAAAATGGATAAATCTTTCAAGAATTGTCTCTATAATTAAAAAAGAATGTCGAGACACTATTTTCTAACGTATTCTTAGATGTTATGGGACACAATTTTACAACAACTCATATCAAACCTGAATGGTTTTGATATGTGGCACCAACATATGAAGACATATTTTTAGCCTAAGATTTTTTCTATCAATTTTTAGAAATTATGTAATTTAATTTACACAATCAAATACAAATAACATCAGGCATGAGATACTAACATTATGCAACATTTAGAAAAAATTCCATCTACTATTGCAGTTGTAGATACAGGTAAAGGATATAGTCCTGTATTTTTAGACGAAATTCTTTCTAGTTCTAAAAAATATCCAATCCTTTCTCTAAAGAAAATGAGGTAAAGGCAAAATTGATCATATCAAGAATAATTGTTGAAAATCATAAAGGAGAATTTAACATTATTAGTCAACAAGGACAAAAAACTGAAATATCTTTTAGTTTGCCAGCACCAATATCATTCAGTTCTTCTAAAAACTAAAAAATACTAATCAAACCTATTCAATTACAATGAAAAATTCTAGAGTTGCAATCATCATGATGATTGCAGGTGTAACTACAGGATTAGCATATACAATTACCTCTCTTGATAGTAATTCCATAGAAACTCAACCTACAGAATGGGCAGGCTCTACTGTGCTTTCAATAGATGCAGATGATTGGGATGCAGAATTTACTAAGAAATGGTGTGTTGAAAATAACGGAGTATGGTTTGAACCTAACGAATGTAAATGGGCAGATAGACAGGAACATTATGATGCATGGGATAATTACAAACTAAATGAATCTGCTGTGATATCAGGCAAATTAGCAAATCAAATTTGCGATACAATGGACATGCCATGTCCTGAAAATGTAACCTTCAAAGGAAGCCAATTGCTAAAGACAGGTGAAATTTTTTATGAAGGTACATCACGTGGAGATGTCTACAGATTCAAAATACTTGATGAACAGTTATCTTACATGCGGGATGGGATTGATGTAGATTGGAACAATATTAATTGAATATTTGAATTAGAAGAACTATCTGTTCAGTTCAAGTCTCTAACTTGAAACTAGAACTATTGACAACTCACATCGAACCTGAATGATGTAGAGTGTCAATGTGATCTGACAAATCGCCCTTCCAGATTTGAGATTTATTGAAACTAAAATTAAAAATAATTTGTATTGAAACTTAAATTTTCATTACATCATTCATTTTATTGCCACATAATTGCGGAATTGATGAT
>JAJFID010000013.1 GCA_021775325.1 Rhodospirillales bacterium | reverse complement strand
GCGGTCGAGGAAACCAGATCAACCAATATTTGGGCCCAGGAAACATGGTCCATGATGATCGCGGACTCCGACGCGTTTCATCCGCCAGTTAACGAAGACAACGCATTGCTCATGAACCTATTCCGGGGAATGGAAAAACCTGAAGTACATGTTTCCGCCTTGATGCAGATCGCGGAGAACAGTGATACTGCCGGACGGGTGTTTGATTCATACGCGCCAGGCAAAGACCTGGATTTACCCCTGCTCATTGCCTGTTATCAGGCACCCGACACCCTGCTTCGAGGAGACAGGGCCATTTTGTCCTATTTTTTGGCTGGATTCAAAAAGAAGCAGCGCCAGGAACGGTTTCCGCTGTGCTGCCGTCATCTGGGTCAGTTTATGTAGGAGCTTACATCAGGTTGCAGCGTTCATGCCCATTTGCCAGAAACCGATTTCCAGGCGCGTCGCCTGCCCGAAAGTCCTGATCAGATCAGGCATTCGGTTTTCACCAGCCCGACGTTCATATAAACGATCCATCGCGACCAGCGCATGGGCAGTACCGTCCTGATAATCATCAGACGCGTACATATCGATCCAGGCCCGATATGGATTATCCTCCCACACCGTTGCCGGGTCTTCGGACAGTCTCCTGCCGATATCGGCGTAACCACACATACACGGTGCCAATGCCACGTGGAGATCCAGTACGTCCCCCGCCATGCCCCTCTCCAGAACATATCGGGTATAGGCCATGTTTTCTTCGGCCTCGGGTGCCGACTGCATCTCGTCTTCACTCAGGCCCCATTCGCGGCAGAACTCCACATGTAAGCCCATTTCCACATCCGTGATAACCCGCAGGTTTTCGGCCGCCGCGCGGATATCTTGCAGTGTATCCGCCTTATATGCCGCCAGCGCATAGGCGCGCCCAAAATGGATCAGGAACAGATAATCCTGAATCAGGTAATGGCGGAAACAGGCCTCAGGCAGCGTGCCATCCTGAATACCCCGGATAAACGGGTGCGCCACATAGGCTTCCCAGTCCTCGGCACAGGCGTCGCGCAGGCGGGTAAAAAGTGAGTTTGCGGTCACGTCTATTCCTTATCTTGGTTCGAGAATGTGACTCCGGTACAATGCCGCTCGATCATTCACAACATTGCACTGGATCAAGTAATTACCATGATCTCCTTCCGAAGCGGTTGAAAGAGAATTTTATGCATGCCCGTCGTACAACTATCGCAGCACTACTTCTTGCTCTGACCGTAATTACCAAAACTGGCGCAATTGCTAGTGACAGTTGTCATCTGACGTTTCAAGTTGTTGCTGATAACGCAATAGGCAGTATCGCCGCCGGTGATCGTTTGCGCGGCAGCGTTCAGTTTACCATTTCTTCCGCCAGACAAAGCGATGAGGAAACCTTCTCCTACATGACAAACGGCACCATGACCCTTTCCGCACCGGGACAAGGTTCCGTCAATGGCCTCGTTGACGTGGTTCATGTGGTTCGCTCACCCTACATTGCTGATTACATCGCAATTGACGCCACCACTGTGACGGGCGATCTGGGTGGCGAGAGCCGGTATGTGGATCCCATGCTGATCAGACTGTATGGGCCTGTTGAGACCCTGACCAGTTATGATCTGCCCACAACCAACGCGGAATGGAATGTTCTGACGCAGCGCCGGGTGTTTCAGGTCTACGCACCGACGACTGCAGACACCTTCAACGGACCCATTGAGCAACTGACGGGTACGTGTTCCTGAATCGCCAATGACTAGCGGGAAGACGATCTACGCTGGTTCAGGGATGGTAATGACCAAACCATCCAGAGCCTCAGTCACCGGTATCTGACAACTGAGGCGTGATGTTGCCGTGAGGCCCTCAGCGAAGTCCAGCATGTCATGTTCACCGGTCGCCACAGGTGACAGTTTTGGATACCAGTCAGGATCGACGACTACGTGACAGGTTGCACAGGCGAGCGACCCCTCACAGGTGCCTTCCAGTTCAAATCCGTGATCCCGCAGAACCGTCATCAATGCGCGGCCAACAGGCACGTCCAGTTCGTGACGGGTTTCGTCTGGCGTAATTGCTGTGATTTTTGGCATGGTCTGCTTGAGACCACTCTAACCGATGGAGAAACTCTCGCCGCATCCGCAGCGTCCGGTCTCATTGGGGTTATCGAACACAAAACCGGAATGAAACTTGTCTTCAACGTAATCCATGGTACTGCCAAGCACGTACATGACCGCCATGGGATCAATGAAAATTTTCACGCCTTTGTCGACAACCACCTCTTCCAGCATTGATTCTTCGCGGGCGTACTCGACTTCGTAGGACATGCCGTTGCAGCCCTTTGAATTGACACCAACGCGCAAACCCACGACCGGCGTTTCACTGCGATCAATCAACATTAACGCACGTTCTGCTGCCGCATCGGTCAGCGATATCAACTGAGGTCGGTTCTGCATTGTCATATCAAACTCATTCCATCGGCCTTGCCCATCTATTGGACAGCTATAAGTATAACACAAATGGTCTTAAAACATACCCAGCGCAAGTTTTGCGTCTTCTGACATGCGTTCCATAGTCCAGGCAGGTTCCCAGACGATCCGCGTCGTTACTACGCCAACGCCGTCGACCGCAGACACTGCACTGCTGACCATACCGGGCATTTCGCCGGCCACCGGACAGCCTGGGGCCGTCAGGGACATATCAATATCGATATCGCCGCCGTCTTTGTGATTCACAGTATAAATTAAACCAAGATCATAAATATTTACCGGGATTTCCGGATCATACACTGTGCGAAGCGCATCAATGACCATGTCCTCGTCGGCCAGCTCAGCGCCCGGCAACAGTGATTCGCCCATGACCGATTCGAACTCTTCCAGTTCATCCAACTGAATAGGCATACCACTGTGCGGGTCAACGTGGTGCACAGGTCGTTCTGATGCGGCCACGGCCACAGATTCCGCCGTGACCACAGGCTCAGTAACAACGGGCTCGGGAACATCAGGTTCCACGGCGACCGAAACGTCCACGGGAACCGAAACGGTATCAACCGCCGTCTCCTCAACCGACTCATCGGGTTTCTTCGATAGAAATTTGCTCAGAAAATTCACCATTCTCGTCCCGTCTTTTGATCTTATTCCGTACTGATTTCTTGTTCGCCTCTGACCGCAGCGTCCATGGTATGCCAGGCCAGCGTGGCACATTTGACCCGCATGGGAAATTCGCGCACGCCCGACAGCATATGCAGGCGCTCGGCGATTTCTTCATCAAATTCCGCCAGAATATCCTCTGGCGTGCCCTCACCCGTGCAGATGTTATGAAACGCCTGATAAATTTCGTCGGCCCGATCCACCGGACAGCCTTTCAGCAACTCCGTCATCATGGATGCAGAGGCGACAGATATGGCACAGCCCTGACCCTGAAAGGAAACATCAGTAATGGTGGCATTGTCATCGACGCTCAAATAAACCACCAGCGCGTCTCCACACATGGGGTTGTTGCCAACGGCTTCTGCCGTAAAAGCATCCGGTCGGCGGAAGTTTCGCGGGTTCTTGCCGTGATCCAGGATCACTTCCTGATACAAATCGCGCAGATCATCAAACATCAGGCGAACATCTCCCGGACCGCATCGATGGCATCTGCCAACACATCCACTTCGTCTCTGGTATTGTAGAGCCCGAATGACGCCCGTGCCGTGGCCGCGACGCCATACCGGTCCATGACCGGTTGGGCACAATGGTGGCCCGTGCGGATGGCAACGCCGCCACGGTCGACAATGGTGCCGATATCATGGGGATGGGCGCAGTCCAGTACGAACGAGACGATGGCCGCCTTTTCCTGGGCCTGCCCGATGATACGCAGTCCTTCAATCCTGGAAAGACGATCCGTAGCATAGTGCAATAACCCTTCTTCATGGGCGGCGATGTTTTCCATGCCGATAGCGCTCACGTAATCAATCGCCGCACCAAGACCGATGGCTTCCACGATGGGGGGTGTCCCTGCCTCAAACCGCAGCGGCGCTTTCTGGTAGGTGGTTTTGTCGAATGACACGGACATAATCATGTCGCCACCACCCTGCCAGGGTGGCATGTCGTTCAGAATATCTTCTTTGCCGTAAAGCACCCCGACGCCAGTCGGACCATAGAGCTTGTGCGGCGCGAAGACGTAGAAATCAGCATCCAGGTCCTGCACGTCGACGGCGGTATGAGGCACAGCCTGGCAACCATCCACCAGGACCACAGCCCCTGCATCATGGGCCATGCGAATGACATCCTTGATGGCAACGATCGTACCAAGAGAATTGGAGACATGAGTCATGCCGACCAGTTTGGTTTTGGGACCCAGCATATCTGCATAGGCCGCCATATCCAGATTGCCGTCGTCATCCACCGGCACGACGCGCAAAACGATACCCAGATTGTCGCGCAGCAACTGCCACGGCACGATGTTGGCGTGGTGCTCCATGTGCGAGATGATGATCTCGTCACCCGCTTGCAGGAACGTCCGGCCATAGCTGTTAGCAACCAGATTAATTCCTTCGGTGGCGTTCCGCGTGAAAACAATTTCGTTGGTGGACCGCGCATTCAGAAATGATGCGATTTTCGTGCGCGCTTCCTCATAAGCTTCCGTGGACCGCTGGCTCATGGCGTGGACGCCACGATGCACGTTGGCATAATACGTATCCATACCCGCTGTCATGGCGTCGATGACGGCTTGTGGTTTCTGGGCACTGGCCCCGCTGTCCAGATAGACCAGCGGTTTGCCATAGACCTGTTGTTTCAGGATGGGAAAGTCCTGGCGAATACGCTCAACATCAAAAGCCAAAGCCGAGTTGTCGCCGGCTATTGCAGTAACTGTACTCATGATGACTGACCTCCGGTGGGCAGCCATCCAACGACTTTCTCCGTTATGGTGTCCCGCAGAACATCATCTGTGATTCGCTCGATCACTTCACCAAGGAACGACTGCACTAACAGATTACGAGCCTGGGCTTCAGGAATGCCGCGTGAACGCAGATAAAACAATGCTGTTTCATCCAATTGCCCCGATGTGGCACCGTGGGCGCATTTCACGTCATCCGCATAAATTTCCAATTCCGGCTTGGTATCGATTTCCGCGCGATCACTGAGCAGCATTGTTTTGTTGAGCATGCGTCCGTCCGTATGCTGGGCATCGGGGTGCACAACAATTTTGCCCTGGAACACAGCCCGGGACTCGTCAT
The DNA here is from genome assembly GCA_021775325.1 of Rhodospirillales bacterium. Classification (GTDB taxonomy): domain Bacteria; phylum Pseudomonadota; class Alphaproteobacteria; order Rhodospirillales; family Casp-alpha2; genus JABJGO01. Next base: position 12,561 of record JAJFID010000013.1, on the reverse strand, counting down.
TCAGAACGCCCTTGAACATTTCGTTACTGGTCGTATTCGGCACCAGGTGATCCACCAGCGTCGTGTGATCACAATGGGACGATCCCCGCATGAGGTATGCGCCATCCAGTCGGCACGAAGAACCTTCGCCTGCGAGGGCCACATGCTGTTCCGTCCTGCTCAGTTGTGCGCCCATTGACAACGTCATGCTGTCAAATGCGCTGTCCCGAGCGCACTCAACCTGCGTCGTCGACACCGATGTCGCATCATCGCCCTCTTCCTGCAGGGTGGCGAGCGAGAGTCTGGCATTCTGACCCAGCGAAACAGTACTGACGGTGTTGGAAAAGCTGGCGTCGGTCCCCGCACTGCACTGATGGACAATGATGCGAGCCTCTGCGCCTTCATCCAGAACAATCAGATTACGTGGGAAAGACGCAACAGGTCCTTCACTCAGGCCACCAACAAAAACAACCTCAATGGGTTTCACGACAACAACATTCTTCGCAACGTGCAGCACATAACCGTCATGCATAGCGGCGGCGTTCAGGGATTCAAGAGAACCTGCGGCACCGAGCAGCGGGTTTGCGATCTGACTTTCCAGCCAGTTGCTGTCTCGGATCATCGTCGCGGCAAGGTTCTCCAGGATGACTCCCGCCGGTAACTCTTCCTGATTGGACAAGTCGGCGCGGAAATGACCATTCACGAACACAAGCCGGACGCCCGCACCTGAGGCGGCATGAATGCCGGGCAGCACGTCAACCGTCTGGTTGCTGTCGCCATGGTAGGGGCTGAAGACCGTATCTTCCAAAGTCTTGAGGCGGGTATATTTCCACGCCTCCTGCCGCACTGTGGGAATACCCAGTTCAACATAGCGGTCATAACTGCGGATCCGCATCGCACGCACCCAGTCCAGGTCAGCCCCCGGTAACGACGCGGCAGCCTGTTCAAGAATTCCGGCGAAAGGCAAAATCTGATCGGTTTGAGTGTTCATGATCTGCCCTTACGCCGCAGCGTCCGTTTTGGTGAACTCGGCATAACCGTTCTTCTCAAGCTCCTGAGCCAGTTCTTTACCACCGGAACGCTGAATTCGGCCATGGGCCAGAACATGCACGAAGTCAGGCACGATGTAATCCAGCAGGCGCTGATAGTGTGTGATCATCAGCATTGAGCGTTCAGGGTTTCGCAACCGGTTAACACCATCAGCAACGATCTTCAGCGCATCAATATCCAGACCACTGTCTGTCTCATCAAGGACGGCCAACGCTGGCTCAAGGACGGACATCTGCAGGATTTCGTTACGCTTTTTCTCACCGCCAGAAAAACCCGCGTTAACAGCCCGTTTGAGCATGTCATCGGAGATGCCCAGCTCCTTCACTTTCTCGCGCAACATGCGCACGAACTGCATGGCGTCCAGTTCGTCCTCACCGCGGTGGCGGCGCATGGCATTGAGGGCTTCCTTCAGAAAGGTCGTATTGGCGACGCCAGGAATCTCGACCGGGTACTGAAAGGCCAGAAAAATGCCTTCGGCTGCGCGGTCTTCCGGGCTCAAATCCACAATGTTCTGACCCTTGAACAGAATTTCGCCCTCTGTGACGTCGTAGCCGGCCCGACCCGCAATGGTGTAGGAAAGTGTGCTCTTGCCGGAACCATTCGGTCCCATGATTGCATGCATTTCGCCACTGCCGAGGGACAGATCAATTCCCTTCAGAATTTCTGTGCCATCCACTGTGACGTGCAGGTTCTTTATCTCAAGCATTACGTATCTAGTCCTTAACTTGTTATCGTGCCAAAGTTCAGACGCCTAACCGACGCTGCCTTCAAGTGATATGCCGACCAGCTTCTGAGCCTCTACGGCGAATTCCATGGGTAACTGTTGCAACACGTCGCGGCAGAATCCGTTGACGATCAGCGCAACGGCAGTTTCTTCATCAATCCCGCGCTGACGCAGGTAAAACAGCTGGTCTTCGCTGATGGTCGACGTGGTCGCCTCGTGCTCAACCACGGCGCTCGGATTCTTGCTTTCAATGTACGGCACCGTGTGGGCACCGCACGTATCACCAATCAACAATGAATCGCATTGGGTATAGTTGCGAGCCCCGTTAGCCTTGCCAGCCATACGCACTAGACCGCGATAGGTCTGATCGGACTTACCAGCCGAAATACCCTTCGAGATAATCCGCGACGACGTATTCTTTCCAATGTGGATCATTTTAGTACCGGTATCCGCCATCTGCCGATTATTGGTAATAGCAATGGAATAAAACTCTCCGACCGAATTATCACCCAGCAGCACACAGCTTGGATATTTCCATGTAATAGCCGAACCGGTTTCCACCTGCGTCCATGACACCTTGGAGTTCCGGCCACGACAGGCCGCCCGTTTGGTTACAAAATTGTAGATACCACCGACGCCGTTTTCGTCACCAGGATACCAGTTCTGCACCGTGGAATATTTGATCTCCGCATCATCGTGGGCGATAAGCTCAACTACGGCAGCATGGAGCTGGTTTTCGTCCCTCATCGGTGCCGTGCAGCCTTCCAGATAACTCACGTACGATCCCTCATCTGCAATAATCAGGGTTCGTTCGAACTGACCGGTGTTGGCCTCGTTAATGCGGAAATAGGTGGAAAGTTCCATAGGGCAGCGGACACCCTTGGGGATGTACACAAACGAGCCATCCGTGAACACGGCGGAATTCAGTGTCGCGTAGGTATTGTCATTGAAAGGAACAACCGAGCCCATGTACTTTTTGACGAGTTCGGGGCATCGCTTGACGGCTTCGGAAATGGGGCAGAAAATAACGCCCACCTCTTCCAGTTTTGCCTTGAACGTGGTGGCGACCGATACGCTGTCAAACACAGCATCGACTGCCACACCGGCGAGCATCTCCTGTTCTCTGAGCGGAATTCCCAGCTTTTCATAGGTTGCCAACAGTTCCGGGTCCACCTCATCCAGACTCTGAGGGCCATCCTTCATGTTTTTGGGTGCCGCATAATAACAGGCATCCTGATAGTCGATCTTGGGAAATTTGGGTTTCTGCCAGTCTGGTTCTTCCAGCGTCAGCCAATGCCGAAACGCTTTCAATCGCCACTCAAGCATCCACTCCGGTTCATCCTTCTTAGCAGAAATAAACCGAATTGTATCTTCGTTCAGGCCAGGCGGCAGCGTATCGGACTCAATATCAGTGACAAAGCCGTACTTGTACTTCTCATCGGCAAGATCAGTGATCTGGTCTACGGTTTCAACAGTTGCTGACATAATGTCTTCTTTCCAATAATCCTGAGGTCACGCGGCCTGATGATGTTGCGCGCGTTCATATAACGGTCGTAGGGCTGATAGAAAAGCTTCTACGTCACTGTCCTGACTCGACCAGCCTAGGCTGACACGAATCGCCGAACCCGCATCTTCCGGTTCATACCCCATCGTCAACAGCACGCCACTGGCCTTGACCGTGCCCGACGAACATGCCGAACCGGCACTAATAGCGACACCTGCCAGATCAAAGGCCATGACCTGCGTATCGCTCTCCATGCCAGGCATGATCAGGTAACTGGTATTGGCGAGACGTTCCACCCCGGCACCAACAATTGTAATGCGCGGCATCTGATCCTTGATCACGACTTCAAGCCGGTCACGCAGCCTTCGCATACTGGCGATGTTTTCAGTGCCCAGCTCCAGGGTTTCTCTGGCCGCGGCACCAAACCCTGCAATACCAATCATGTTCTCGGTACCCGAACGCAGTTTCCTTTCCTGCCCGCCGCCGCGTGTAACAGGCTCAATTTCAATACTACTGACATTGACCAGAGCGCCAGAACCTGCAGGTCCACCAATTTTGTGAGCGGATAGCGTCATCAGATCAACACCAAGCGCACCCACGTCCAGCGCAACCTTGCCGGGGGCCTGTACAGCATCACAGTGGAAGATGGCGCCATGTTTTTCAGCAATTTCCGAAATTGCCTCAACCGGCTGCACGATGCCCGTTTCATTATTGGCATACATGACCGAAACCAACGTCGGTCGCGTATCGCCCGCCAACATGCCTTGCAACGCGGCTAAATCCACAACGCCCTCGGATGTTACGGGGATGGCTTCCGCGATATCCGAAGCTTCCATGACTGAGGGATGCTCGATGGCGGAAATCAGAACCCGTTCACAATTTGTATGTTGCAGCACCAGATTATTTGCTTCTGTCCCGCCACTCGTGAATGTAACCATGTCGGGTGCCGCGCCACAGAGCGCCGCCACATCGACGCGCGCCTGTTCTATAATCTTGCGGGCATTGCGACCAAAACCATGGACAGAAGAACCGTTCCCAATCACGCGCAATGCCGCCTCTACCGCCGCTATCGCAGAGGGACGAAGTGGTGACGTCGCATTATGATCGAGATAAACAGTCTCGGGCATCAGAGTTCAATCCTGTCAGAGTCTATTGCGCGGCGTTAATCGTCCGGTCGTCCGTTGCCGATGGGGTCGTCGATGGGCTGGCAAGGGCAGCACACGGATTGTCATTGTGAAAAAGTGATCCACTGGCACCCAGAAGGCGTCCCTCGACCACATCCTCCAGCGATACGGAATTCAGGAACAGATAGATTTGATTACCGAGTTCCTGCCACAAATCATGCGTGACGCAGCGCCCCAGTGAGCCGTGACACCCAGCCGGTGATCCCGGTTGACATCGTGTCGCCTTAATCGGTTCGTCCACAGCCAGAATGATATCCGAAATCCGTATATCCTTCGGCTGGTGGGCAACCAGATATCCGCCACCCGGCCCGCGCACGCTGTTCACGAGGCCGCCACGGCGAAGCTTGCTGAACAACTGTTCCAGATAGGACAGTGAAATTTCCTGCCGATCAGCGATGTCTGCCAATGCCATGGGCGAGCCCACCGTATTGCTCGCCAGATCGACCATGGCCATGACGGCATAACGTCCTTTTGTGCTTAGTTTCACAACATTTCTCCCAATAATCCGGGCGCCCAACACCCGTCGTCTTGAACCGATTAACCGGCCTTACGGCTTTTGCGCGCTCGCGATTTGGTCTTGGGTGGCGCATCTTTCGCTGAATCAACCAGTTCGCTTTCAAGTTCCTCAACGCGACCGACCAGTTTCTGAACCTGCCGGCGCAATTCATCAATTGTCTGCACAACAGGGTCGGGGCCGTCAGCGACAGTTCCGTAAGCAATAAAGTCCTTCGACTTTGACTTGTCTTTAGGCATGATCACCCGAGCCGGAATGCCGACCGCCGTCATGCAGGCCTCGACTGACTTTGTGACCACAGAATTGGCCCCGATCTTGGCCCCTTCACCAATGGTGATCGGACCTAAAACAGCCGCACCTGATCCAATGATTGCACCGTTGCACAACGTCGGGTGTCTTTTTTGGCCTATCTGGTTGACGGAATCAACGGATGGCGCAATGCCACCCAGAGTCACATCGTGATAGAGTGTCACATCATCACCAATGTCCGACGTTTCGCCAATGACCACACCCGTTCCGTGATCAATGACAAACCGGCGACCGATGGTCGCACCGGGGTGAATTTCAATCGCCGTCAACATCTTCGCGATATGGGCAACGAACCGCGCAGGCAGCCGCCAACCTGCATTCCACATCCAGTGTGTAACACGATAAAAGACCAGCGCATGGTAGCCCGGATAACATAGAACGATTTCCAGTGCCGAGCGTGCCGCCGGGTCTCTTTCCATAAATGCCTGAACATCTTCGTTTAAGGTCTTGAACATAATGCAATCTTGACTATTTTACTGTGGCTTCCGGTTATTGCCGGAAAATCCACGAGAATTAAAAGGCGTCGCGTTCGAAAATATAGTAATCCCGAGTAATTCAGTCAAGTATTTGTCCACGTGTTATGTGGTCACATATATATTACCTGATGAAAATAGTGGGTTATTATGAAGAAAGTCCTGAATTTCGGGCGCAACGCTGTATCACGTAAACAAAAAAGCCCGTAGGAACGCTATGCCAGAAGTGATTTTTAACGGCCCTGAGGGCCGAATCGAAGGTCGTTACTACCATTCCAAGAAGTCGGGTGCGCCAGTTGCGCTCATTCTTCACCCCCATCCACAACATGGCGGCACGATGAACAACAAGGTTGTTTACGCCATGTATGAGAATTTTGTCGGACGAGGATTTTCCACACTCCGGTTCAATTTCCGTGGTGTTGGCCGGTCCCAGGGCGTCTTTGATAACGGTCAGGGTGAACTCAGTGATGCAGCCTCGGCACTGGACTGGATGCAAAGTCACAATCCCAATGCCCAATCGTGCTGGATTGGCGGATTCTCGTTTGGTGCGTGGATTTCCATGCAACTCATGATGCGACGGCCTGAAATCACCGGCTTTATTTCAATTGCCCCCCCAGCCAGCACCAATGATTTCACTTTCCTGGCCCCCTGCCCTGCATCGGGTCTGATCGTGCATGGGTCGAGCGACGAAGTGGTTCCAGTGAACTCCGTGGACAAACTGGCGGCCAAGCTTTCCAGTCAGAAGAACATCGAGATCGATTATCGCGTGGTCAAGGGCTGCAACCATTTCTTCAATAATCACCTGGATCAGTTGACTGATCATTTAAACGATTATCTGGAAAAGTCACTCACCGAGGCTGCGTAATCAGGACGTAATTCAGGCCGGTTAGCGGGGATAGAAAATCCGACCACCGGTCATGGGTGTGCTCACGCCTGTTGTTGACGGCAAGCTCAGTGGCAACCCATCCAGAGAACGCACGGCCAGATAGCCGAAGGCCTGGGCTTCCATAAAATCACCATCCCAGCCTACGGCTTCTACTGCATCCACAGGCACGCCAAGGGCATCCCGAAGACCCTGCATCAGAGTCTGGTTTTGGCGTCCTCCGCCACAGATCAACCACCTTTCCGGGCGTTCCGGCATATGCTGTTGAGCACGTATAACAGCCTCCACGCTGAACGCGCAGAGCGTTGCAGCCCCCGTCTCAACGGATAGTGCCAAGACCGGCGACATGTCGAAGCCACGCCGGTCCAGAGACTTGGGTGGCGCATCGTCGAAATACGGATGGGCAAGCAAGGCACTCAATGCCTGCTGATCCACGTGGCTGGCACCGGACAAACGACCGCTGTCATCAAATGCTGCGCCCGTCGTCTGCCGTACCCAGTCATCCATCATGGCGTTACCGGGCCCAGTATCAAAAGCGATGATGTCGTCCTCGTTTCGACCTAGCCAAGTGACATTCGCGACCCCGCCGATGTTCAATACGGCGAGCGGCTTTCCCAGGTTTTGCGCCATGGCCCGGTGATATAGTGGCGCAAGCGGTGCTCCCTCGCCTCCGGCGCTGACATCGTTGGTGCGAAAATCACCAACAACAGGAATTCGATAGCGGTTGGCCAGATCCTGCGAATCTCCCAGTTGGATCGTCACACCATCCGCTGGCGCGTGATAAACCGTCTGTCCGTGAAACCCGATCACATCCACCTGATGGCGTTCCAGACCCGATTCCATCAATACGGCGTCGACCGCGTCCGCATGCACAGCGGTCAACTCGCCCACAAGATGAGCATAGTGTTCCGCATTGTCGGGATCCGGCCGTTCCAGCGAACGAAAGGCATCACGAAATCCCTGATCAAACGGCACGAAGGCCGTCGGACCGCAGGTTTCAACACGGACGCCATTGGTTTCCAGAACCGCAGCATCTACACCATCCATGGATGTACCGCTCATGAGGCCAACAGCGGTTCGGGAGATGCCTTGCTCAGTATTGTCGTTCAAGAGATGACTACCCAATCAAATTGAATACACGGGATTGCGCTATCAGTGACCTTTGGTATAACCCTTCGCCAACAAGAGATCGTTAACACCATGACCACATACAAATCCGAGTTTATCAACACCATCGTCGAGCGCGGTTATCTGCATCAGTGTACCGACATGGATGCGCTTGATCTGCGGGCATCAGGCGAGGTGATATCTGCCTACATCGGATTTGATTGCACAGCGCCCAGCCTTCATGCGGGCAGTCTCCTGCCCATCATGCTGTTGAGGAAACTACAGCAGAACGGCCACAAACCGATTGTGTTGATGGGTGCCGGCACCACGAAGGTCGGCGATCCAACCGGAAAAGACGAATCCCGCAAAGTTCTCAGTGACGAAGAGATTGATGCCAATCTGGCAGGGATCAGAAAAGTTTTCGCCAAATACCTGACATTTGGCGACGGCCCAACTGATGCAATCATGGTCAACAACGATGACTGGCTGCAGAACCTCCAGTATCTGCCGTTCCTGCGCGACTATGGCAGGCATTTTTCCATCAACAGAATGATGACCTTCGACAGCGTGAAACTGCGACTGGAACGAGAACAACCGCTATCGTTTCTGGAATTCAATTACATGATCCTGCAGGCCTATGACTTTCTGGAACTGGCGCGGCGTAACGATTGCTGTTTGCAAATGGGTGGTTCGGATCAATGGGGCAACATCGTCAACGGTGTGGAGTTAGGACGTCGCTGTGACAATCTGAATCTGTTTGGTCTGACGACGCCACTTCTGACCACATCATCCGGTGCCAAGATGGGCAAAACAGCGGATGGCGCGGTTTGGCTGAATTCCGAAATGCTATCGCCGTATGATTATTGGCAGTACTGGCGCAATGCGGAGGATGCAGACGTAGGCCGTCTCATGCGCCTGTTCACAGAACTGCCGCTCGACGAAATCGCCCGGTTGGAAAAGTTACAGGGTGCGGAACTGAACGACGCGAAAAAGATACTGGCGACCGAAGTTACCGCCATGTGTCACGGTCGCGAAGCCGCTGATCAGGCTGCAGATACCGCCCGCAAGACATTTGAGGAAGGCACTCTTGATGGCGATCTGCCCTTCATCGAAGTCGACAGCTCCATCCTTGATGAAGGCATCGTCATCTATGAACTGTTTCGCCAGGCTGGCCTCGCTAATTCCAATGGCGAAGCCCGCCGCCTTATCAAGGGTGGTGGTGGAAGGATCAATGATCAGAAAATCGAAGACGAAGTATTGGTCGTAACCTGCGCCCACACAGACGCCAATGGCACGATCAAACTGTCCGCAGGTAAAAAGCGTCACGCTTTGGTCAAGGTTTCCTAGAAACTCTAAACAGTGCTGATGGCTACTGTCTGGTGTTCCGGTTGTCCGTCGAGTCATCAGGATTAGTCGATAGCTCGCCTGCTGTGCCATTTTCATTCAAATCAAATATATTCCGAAGGAACCCGGGCGTTAAGACGCTCAACGGATTGATGCTCACATCGGGATCGCTCCGTGAGCCGGTCATTGCGTAGTTGGCTGCAAACAAACCGCCACCTTCATCGCCACCCGAAAACAGATCGCCAACCAATGGTATATTTCCCAACAGAGAATTCAGGGCATAGGCAGGAACGATGGTACCATCAATATCCAGTGCATCGGCATGGGTATACACCTTTCCCGACGCCGTAAATCCAAGTGAGACACCGGTAGCCTTGGCGTCCCGTAACTCAAGAATCCCGTCTTCGTAGCTGAAGGGTAACGTAAGCTGGTCAAAGCTCAGACCCTCACCCTGTAGCGAATCCAGAATTCCTGTTAATGCGAGGATGCTGACGAGTTTTGCGAGCGCCGGCGCTTTGACAATACGATAATCTCGAACATCCAGTGTGCCTCTCAGGGGTTGACCCGGCATTGCATCTTCAAATTTCCCCGTCAGAGCCAGTTCACCAACAATCATGTTTTCATAGATATCCAGCGTGCGTAACACGGAACCCGCATCCAGTGACCAAACAGTCAAAATACGGGCATTACTTTTTTCTGATGGCGTCAGTTTGATTTCCAGTGACTCGCCACTATCAACATTTGCGGTCAGATAGATTGAGTCCCATAGCTCATTCTGGCGGGTGAACGCGCCGGTCAGATTACTCACACCCCGATCTTCGGACAGCCATACCCGATCGAACTGAACGGACACGCCGATGTCTTCGAGAAATGACTGGCCCGAGGTCAACAGATCGCCATAAATGACATCATCCCATACGGTGGTCAGGTCAAGGCTGGCTCCCCGGAAATTGGCATCCCAGACACCCTCGCCCCCCGGAACCAGAAGGCCAGACATATCGTTTCGTCCGTATTTTATCCGACTGAGATCAATTCGACTGAGGCGCCCGTCCGACGGGTCGTAGAGCGCACTTCCGGATACGACGAGATCATCGGTCTGCAATACGAACTCCGGTATGGCAGAAATACTGTTGTCCATAAGGTCAATGGAAACCAGCGCTTGCCCGGGTGAGCCGACTTCCTTCCGCCAGTTGATCGCCGGTGCGTTCAGCTCAACCGCATCCAGCACGGCAACGCCCTGCAAATGGGCGGCGCCGTCAAATTGTTCAGTAACCTGAATGCTCAGGGGTGCCGATCCCTTTATCATATCAGCGGAAAACGGGCTGACATCTATGCCCAAGTCCGTCACATCAGTGATATCGGTGACATGCGATGTCAGTTCATACTGGTTTTTAAACGCTGCATCGGCAGCAAAATTCTGGCGCCAGACCAGAACCGTCGGGAATGTCTCGAGGAACATCTCGCCACTGATATCCATACCAGCCCGGTCAATTTCTATGTCCAGTTCGCCACCATGAATGTCGAAACCAAACAGTCCATTGGGAATATCGACAGATGCCGCTGTCGCTGTCGCCAGCACGGCAACATCGCGCCACGCCAAGTTGTTCAGCAACGGAAAATCGAATGCGAGGTCGACGACTGTTTCGCCCGATACGTTCGATGGATCAATACCAATCTGAGACGCATAGTTCAGCGGATCCCGGTCAACCACGGTCATGGCATCCGCGAACTTGCCACTCACCGTGGCGCGGATCTCGGCGTGTTCCTGATTGCTTGAAATATCAAGCAGCGATACTCGGGCCTTTTGAACAACCATATTCGCTGACTGCGCGGACGAAACGTCAAAATCCATTCGATCCTTATCAAACACTGCCATACCAGTGGCATGTGTGACGATCGGCATGGAGTCCACGTAATGAAGAGAAACATTCTCCAGATCGAAAGACCCACCCGTGTTCACCACGACAGGCTCGCCGCTTTCATTTACGTCGGTCTTCAGTTCAGCATGCAGGTTCCTGATTATTCCGCCGTGGATGTATTCTGTCACCCAGTTATAAACGTCGTCCAAAACCGCAGCGGGCCAGTACGTATCCAGGTTATCGACATCGATTACAGGAACATCAATGCTGAGATCGACTGCACGCGTCGTTGTCACTGAAGCAACGGTGCCGGATATCTCAACATTCGTTCCCCCCAGGTCCAGTGACAACTGATCGATTTGCAGAAAATCGTCGTCTATGGCGTAAAGACCTGACAACCCAACCGATGTGACCGGGAATGCATGATTGAGTGGGGCTGGCCACAGGATTTCAAAATCTGACTGCAGATCAGCCTGCAATTCTGAAATTTCGACGAGTTTGTCCATGGCGTCGTAGTGGCCACGCACACTCATCGTCTCAACATCGACAGTACCATTAAACGACGATGGTAACTGAAGGCTGCCGCTCTGAACATTCACATCAAAACCGACACCATCCAGTTCGCCGTCAATTGATGACGCGAACGTCAATGTTCCCTGAACAGGGAACAGGACATCCTCCAGAAACTTTAACTCAGGCGCAGTATTGGCGAACTCCGCCGGAATAATATTGCTGAAAGAAACGCCTGCATCCACCCGTTCAGTGCCGTCGTCATAACTTCCGACAATTGAAACATCGGCAACCGTATCAGCGAGATCCACCAACAGAGACACATCCGCATCAATTCGGTTGCCATCTCGTACGATCCTGATCTGTGCATCCGGTGTTACCCAGGCTTCGCTCCGTTCGGCATCTTCGACAATAATATCTGCATCGCTGACAATAAGCTTCGTTATGTAGCCAAGCGGGTCATCCGGTTCAGGCGTTGCCGACAACTCACGCAAAAACGACTCCATTCGCCCTGTGGCAATCGCGCCTACGCTGGCTGTAGCCAGATTAAAATCACCGCCAATCTTGCGCGAAATGGATAATGTTGGCCCATGCAGTTCCAGACTCGATGGTGCCGCGACGCCATGCATCAAGGCCTTTGTACTAATCGACAATGACAGGACAGGAACTTCCGCCCGCATCTGACCATCGGTCGTAATCATACGTAGATTTACAATGCGAATATCGATGGCACGGTCCCACCCTGCCCAGGCCAGAGTAGTATCATCGAACTCAACCTCGACACTGGGAAAGGTCGCGTGAAGAAAATCTGTAATGTGATCTTCGACAAATCCGAGTGAAATCGGCCCGCGCGACAACAACCACGCTGCGATCAGTGTGACGACAAAAAAACCGGCGGCCAATCCAGCCAGCATCTGAATCAGACCTGTTGCAGTGCGGTGCAACAAACGTATTAACTCCTGTTACCGTACAGTCTTGACCCGGCATTCTGCTTCGCGCACTTTGCGGTTAACCAGAGAGCCTCAAAATGCATGATCTATTCCCGGATTTTCGACAAGCTATTCTTCCTGCGGCGGCAAATTCCGACCTCCTTGACCTCGGTCAGGGGCGATGGTTGGACG
>JAJFID010000120.1 GCA_021775325.1 Rhodospirillales bacterium | reverse complement strand
TTGCAGGAGTCCCTGCATCTGGCACGAATCCCGGAACACTTGCAGGAACGCTGGCTGCGCGTGGATCTGGGCATGCGCCGAAGCATTGTCAAAGAACGGGTGGATCAGTGTGTGGGTCGCTACGCCAACGAAGCGGTGGTGGTCATTCCAAAACCGTGATTATGGATCGAACCCGGTTCAAGACCTGGACGACGGCAAGAATACACTGATAGTAGTTCCCTTGTTGACCTCGCTCTCGATGATCAGATTGCCACCATGGAGATCCACGAAGGATTTCACGATTGATAAACCCAGGCCAATGCCGTCCTGAGTGGTGTGCGGATCGGTCCCGCCTCTGACAAAGGGGTTTGTCAGGAACGGAATACGTTCGGCGGGAATTCCCTGACCCGTGTCCGTGACGGTAAAAACGTGATATCCGTCCGATACATTGACAGCAAGATCAATCTGACCCATTTCAGGTGTAAACTTCACAGAGTTGGAAAGCAGATTGATTAATGTCTGTTTTACAGCGCGGCGGTCCGCATAAAGTGGTGGTAAATCTTGCGGTACATCGACTGAAAAACTGACGTTCTTTCGTTTCGCCGACTCGGTGATAATGGCGGCACAGTCCTGGATCACATCGTCGATTTCCAGGTTCTCCATTAGCAGGCTCATCTCACCTGCTTCAATGGCGGAAAGATCCAGAATATCGTTAACCAGATTGAGAAGATGTTGACTACTTGTGAGAATATCAGATGCATATTCCTTGTATTTTTCGGATCCTATCGCACCAAAATATTCTCCCTCAATCAACTTTGAGAATCCGGCGATGGCGTTGAGCGGTGTCCGCAATTCATGACTCATGACGGCCAGGAATTCGGATTTGGCAAGATTGGCCTTTTCCGCTTCCCTCATGACTTTTTCGAGTTGACGGGTTCGTTCGGCAACCCGGGCCTCAAGTTCTTCCCGGGCTTGTAACAACGCCATTTCCGCCTGTTTTCGTTCGGTGATGTCGTAGGTGATACCGACAGTTGTGAGAATTTGCCCGGAATCTGAAACATCCATGGGCGAGGCCACTTCATGGATCCAACGGATGTCGCCGTCAGGGCCCTGAGCTCGATATTCAACTGAATAGGCAACCCCATGATCCTTGACATCGCGCCAGGCTTTTTCGACCGTCACAAGATCATCAGGGTGAATGTGTTCCTCTTCCCAATTGTTTTGCCGCGATTTGATCACATACTCATCCACGGACATTCCCATGAGGCGGGCGAGACCGGCACTGCAATGCAAACAGATGTCATTCACTTCATCCCACATCCAATGCCCGTAGTTTGCTATACGTTCTGCCTCATCGGATACCAGGTTCTGCCGCCGCAAAATGTCTTCGTTTCTCTTCTGTTCGGTGATGTCCATAGTCACGCCAACCGTATGCGTGTGATCCCCGTGTTCATTAAGAATCGCTTCGGTGATTTCCCGCACATGGATGATTCCCTTGTCCGGATGAGGGATTTTCATTTCCAGTTCGTACCCCGATTTGGCATCCTCGGCCTGACGAACAACTCTCATGTAACGTTCCTGGTCATCCGGGTGGACGCGGGCGATTGCCCCCTCAAGCGTGGTCGCCAGGGCGTAATAATCGTCAACGGTAATACCGTGAATCTCGGCGTTGAGCTCAGAGCAGTATGTCGTCTTTCTTTCGATCTCATCCCAAACCCAATGACCGACAAGGGCGATTTGGGCGGCGCGTCTCAGTCGTGCTTCACTCTGGTCCAGTGCCCGCGTGCGTTCGGCAACACGTTGCTCCAGTTCGTCGTGGGCCTGGCGTAGTTCACCCTCAATACGTTGCTGTTCGGTGATGTCCTGCATCATGCCTCGGGACAGAAGCAACTTGCCTGAATCGTCGAAGATGTTCTCGGTAATCTCATGAATGTGACGAACATCGCCATCCGGTCGGACGATCCTGTATTTGATATCGTAAGGTACTTGGTCTTTGTTCGCCTTTGAGGCGATTCTCTCAAACTCTTCGCGATCATCCGGATGAACCAGTTTTGCCTCCGTGCTGATATCGACAATCGCCGCTGTGTATTCATCCATGGTCATGCCACACATGAACGGTAATTCTTCAGAACAAAAGGCGAGTTCGGCGGCGACTTCATCGTAGATCCAGTGCCCCACTTTGGCGAGGCGCGCCGCTTCCATGTAACGTTGCTCGCTTTGTGTCTGAATGGCTTCGGCGTTTTTGCGTTCTGTAATGTCCTGCGCCACCGTGTGCTCGGCAATGACGGCCCCATCCGATCCAAAAACCGGCTCGGCAATTTCGTGCAGCCAGCGAATTTTACCGTCAGGCAGAATTACCCGATATTCCAGGTCAAATCCCTTGCCATCCCTCAGGGCCTTGACCGCTTTCTTGTAGGACTCCACGTCATCGGGATGATTAAAACTGTAGGTGTCCTTCTGGGCCGAAGCGTTGGCCATGTATCCTGCTACTGAAACGCCGTGTAATGCGGCATACTCCTCAGAGCAGTATTCGTATTCATCCTTGATGGAATTCCATGTGCAATATCCGAGACGGGCGAGCTTCACCGCCGCCGCCATCTTGGCTTCATTTCCGCGAAGTTGCCGGGTTCGTTCCGCAACCTGCGTTTCCAGGTTATCATGCGTCTTTTGAAGTTGCTCTCTGATCCGTTTCTGGTCCGTTACGTCACGATCTGTGATAACCATTCCGCCGCCCGGCAGGGCGCGCCGACGTATTTCCGTGACCCGGCCATTCTTTCGGATTTTTTCCGATATGGATATTTCCGATGCGCGTATCCGATTGAGCCTGTCCTTGACCTGCCTTTCCACATCACCAAGTCCGTACTCGCCCCGCTCGGCGTTGTACCGCACGAGGTCTTCGTATGTGGTTCCTTTTTTCATCAGCTCAGGCGGAAAATCATTGATTTCAAGAAATCGCTGATTGTACGCGATTATCTGACCTTCCTTGTTGGACAGGCTGACACCTTCAGCAATATTGGACAGGATGGCATTCTGAACGGCGTGACTCTGTTTCAACTCATCAACGATCTTTTCCTGTTCGGTGATGTCCTGCATGGCACCAGTGATCTGAATCAGCCGTCCGTCCTTGTCGCAAACAGCATCCGAGATCTCGTGAACATGGCGGACTCTGCCGTCCAGTGCGTTGATTCGATAAATTATCTCGTAACTGTTCCCTGTCTCCCGCGCATTGTCGACAACATCGAGAAATCGGGCCCGGTCATCCTCATGGACCCAGTTTGACAGGGCTTCGTACGAATTCGTGATGCTGACATATTCGTCTGATGACACGCCGTGAATACGGGCAAACTCGGCGGTACATGATACGGCCCGTCGTTCGATGCCGTCCCACACAAAGTGACCAACTTTGGTCAGCTCGACCGCGTGACGCAGCTTCTTGGCGTTTTCGGCGATTCCGCCAGCCATCTCCAGTGTATCATCCTGTTTCAGCAACTTGAGCTTGGCGCTGGTCATTGCAGCGACGGTGGTCAGGATCTCCAGATGCGATTCGGTGAAGTGTGCGGCACGGCTGTCTTCGCAATCGATTACCCCGACAACCTGTCCATCAATCGCCAGCGGGACGCAAATTTCCGAGGCCGACTGACCCACATCCGGAATGTAACGATCGTCTTTCGCAAGATCATTTGCGATCACGGGTTGGTTCGTCTGGGCTACATGTCCGGTAATCCCCTCACCAAGCGGGATCTCCAGCGCGTTAACGATCTGCTCGGATACAGGGTTTTTGTTCGCCCCAAATGCTGCCTGCTGCCGCAGAACTTTCCCGTTGTGGTCTGTGAAATAGATAACGCAGTCATCGAAGCCCAGCTTGCCGACAACTTCCCTGGCCACATACCATGCAAGTTCCTGCTTGGACGGAATCGTGATGAGTTCTACGGCGAATGCATTGATAATTTTAAGGACTGTTTTGTCACGGGCGAGTCCGGATGCCAGATCCTGCTGGTCTTCCGAAGATAACTCTTTCCAATCAACGAGATTGTCTCGTTCGTGTTTTGTCATTCAAGCCGCAGGAATACACAATATCTCCACAAGATATGCCAAAACACAATGGCCATTCCTCAACATAGAGGACGTGGAGTTTACTGGATTCCCCCCAATAATCATCAAAATCCATCCGTATTTCCCATATGGGTAATCAGATGGTCTTTTACGACTCATTTTTGCATTGAATCTGGCGTTAACAGTGCTGGCCTAGACGGTGCCGTCATTTTCCTCATCACGCAGGAACGCCTGGGTTATGTCGACGGCCTGCGCAAGGCCGGTACGCACGATATCCACATTTCCTGGAAAGGCGTTGAGCAGGCGGGATGGCATGGCTTTATCGAGCATGACAAATATCCCCCGGTCCGTCGAGCGGCGGATCAGGCGACCATAGGCTTGTTTCAGCTTAAGTCGGGTCAGCATTTCATCGTACGCACGACCGCCGAACCTGTCGCGGCGGGCCCGGTGCAGGATGTCCGGCCGAGGCCACGGCACCCGGTCGAAGACGATCAGTCTGAGCGATCGTCCAGGCACGTCAACACCGTCCCTGACGGCATCGGTTCCCAGTAAACATGTATTTTCTTCGGCCCGGAATATGTCGACCAGCGTGCCGGTATCCAGCGGGTCAACATGCTGGGCGAGCAGGGAAATACCGTTTTTGTCCAGTTCCGGGGCAATACGTTGGTGTACGGCGCGTAACCTGCTGATCGCCGTAAACAGGCCCAGACCGCCACCGCCCGAGGCCTGAAACAGGGTCCGGTAGGCTGATGCCACCTGGGCAGGGTCATCGCGGCGGACATCACCAATAATCAATACACGGGTGGCATCGCCATAGGAAAACGGCGACGGAAAATCGTGCAGGATGGCGGGTGCACTCAGGTGATCTGCGCCCGTTCGGGCCGTCGCGGCGAGCCAGCCAGTGTCAGGGTCGTCCTGTTCACGGGTCTCGCCATCCCTCAACGTGGCCGACGTCACCAGAACGCCGTGTGCCGGTTCCACAACCACGTCGCTAAATGGCTCCGTTGGATCAATCCAGTGGCGATTAAGGCCTACGTCCCAGTCATGACCGCCACGCCGCTCTACACTGAACCAATCCACAAAAGCCTCCGGCGTTTCCTCGTTCAGCGCCTGAAGCATGGAAACCCACGACTTGAGCGGCATGATGGCGCGGCGCTCTATGCCACGGCAAACGGCATCGATCCGGTTGCGTGATCCGCTGTCCAGCGCATCGGCTTCCTTGTCCAGCAAACCGTAGAGTGCCCGGGTCAAATCCGTTAACGGACGCGACAGGCGCAGGAGCGCGTTGCGAAACTCAGCGGCAGCATCCGATAAGCCCTCGACAGGGGACGTGGTATCGGTTTCCAGGCTGTAGACGGCGTTATTGTCCGTATCTCGGGCATAAACCTGCTGTCGGACCCTGGCAAAGAATGTTTCTGCGGGGCCATTGCCATTGCCCGCGGCAATACGCTGCAGCCAGCCCGATGGAGGCAGGGTATGTGCCGCACGCATGGCCTCATCCAGCGCTTTTTCTGCGTCCTCGTCACCAGCGATCAGATCGCCAATACGGGTTTTCAGTCCCCGGGATCGCGAGCGGGAGCCACTTTCGGCACCTATCAGCCAACGCCGCAGGTCCATGGTTTCATAGCCGGTCAGGTGGGCGGCAAATGCGCTGTCGGCGGCATCAAACAGATGGTGCCCTTCATCAAATACAAACCGGGTGGGCGCATTACCATCGGCCCCGGTTTCACTGCCGCCAAGGGCTGCA
>JAJFID010000119.1 GCA_021775325.1 Rhodospirillales bacterium | reverse complement strand
TATTGGATTCGTCACTTTCAGAATGCGCGGGAACACATGCAGATTACGGTAAATGGTGAGGAACGTCGGTTTGACGACGCCCTGACGGTGAATGAGTTGCTGGCAGAAATAGGTCTGGACGGCAGCAAGGTTGCGATCGAGCGAAATCTGGATATCGTGCCCAAGACCCAGTAAGCGGGCACGCACCTGAACAATGGCGACAAGCTGGAAATCGTACATTTTATCGGCGGTGGCGCACCTGACGATACTGCCGCACCGCAGGACGATCCTCTTGTCGTCGCGGGCAGGCATTTCCAGTCGCGCCTGATTACCGGCACAGGTAAATTCAAGGACTATGAAGAAAACTGGCGTGCCGTACAGGCGGCCGGGTCCGACATGGTCACGGTAGCGGTCCGGCGGGTTAATCTGTCAGACCCCGGCCAACCCATGCTGGCCGACTTCATTGATCCAAAAGTCATCACCTACCTGCCCAACACGGCCGGATGTTTTACCGCCGATGACGCGCTACGCACGCTCCGGCTCGCCCGCGAGGCTGGCGGTTGGGATTTGGTTAAACTGGAGATTCTGGGCGACGAGAAAACGTTGTATCCGCGCATGCCGGAAACCCTGGAAGCCACAGAAATTCTGGTCAAAGAGGGTTTCCAGGTCATGGTATACTGTTCGGATGACCCGATCATGTGCCAGCGTCTGGAAGACGCCGGTGCCGCCGCTATCATGCCGCTGGGTGCGCTGATCGGCTCGGGACACGGTATCCAGAATCCGTTTAACATTGGCCTGATCGTAGAACAGTCATCTGTACCGGTCATTGTGGACGCCGGTATCGGCACCGCGTCGGAAGCCGCATTTGCCATGGAACTGGGTTGTGATGGCGTCATCGTCAACACGGCTATTGCCCACGCCGCCGACCCCATCGGCATGGCCAGCGCCATGAAACACGCGGTCATTGCGGGTCGCGGAGCATATCTGTCCGGTCGCATGGCAAAAAAGCAGTATGCCGACGCGTCGTCACCCCTGTCGGGCCTGATCCAGCAGCGTTGAAATGATCGAATCTGTCAGTTGGGCGAATTTGTCAGTCGGATTTGGATGCCGGAAAGGCGTTCATGAAGAACGATGGCACATGTTCGCCTAGGCCTTTAACCGGGCCTGATGGCAAATCATCAGCAGCAAAACCCATTTCCCGCTCGCGTTCGCGTTCGCGGTCCTTGCGGTTAGATTTTTTCTTCTGCGTCTTGCTGATTTGCTCGGCGGGAGGCGCTGTCTGATCGGTTGAATCCGCGGGCGCACATGCGTCCGCCGGAGCAACGCGCTTGCTCTTGCTGTCGCCACGACCGTTGGGTTTTTTTGCGGGTTCTTCCGCCGCAGCAGCACTCGGTTTCTTGTCTCGCTGGGCAGGCTTTTCTGATTTATTTTTATCGACTGGTGGAATGGCAATGCCTGTCATCTTTTCGATAGCGGCCACGTACTTGGAATCTTCGCCGAGTGCTATGGTGTACGCGTGGCCTTCTCGACCAGCGCGCCCCGTGCGCCCGATCCGGTGCACATAATCTTCTGCATGGGTTGGCACATCGAAGTTGAACACGTGGCTCATGGCCGGAATATCGAGGCCGCGCGCCGCCACATCACTGCAGACCAGGAACTGGATGTCACCGGCCTTGAACCGGTTCAGGGTTTCCATGCGGGCAGGCTGAGCCATGTCGCCGTGAAGTTGTCCGGCATTGAAGCCGTGCCGTTCCATGGACCGATAGACGATGCTGACGTCGCGTTTACGGTTACAGAAAACGATGCCGTTTTTAGCGTCTTCGCGCCTGATCAAATCACGTAACGTGGCCCGTTTTTCTTTCTGGGCACTGCCCCGTGGCAGGGTTATCAGCCCTTGTATAATGGTCGCCGCCGACGACGATGGTGCTGCCACGGAAATTTCCTTGGGATTCATGAGGAAACTTTCAGACAGGCGTCGGATTTCCTTGGGCATGGTAGCCGAGAACATAAGCGTGTTGCGCATTTTGGGCAGCAACGACACGATTTTTTCCACATCGGGAATGAAACCCATGTCCAGCATGCGATCCGCTTCGTCAATCACCAGGATTTTCACATCGTTCAACAGCAGGCGTCCGCGCTCAAACAAGTCCAGCAGACGACCCGGTGTTGCGATCAGAACGTCCACACCATTATCCATGGCCTTGATCTGATCAGCCATGGATTCTCCACCGATCAACAATGCCTTGGAGAGGCGCTGGTACTTGCCATAGGTCTCGAAGTTGTCGGCGACCTGCGCCGCCAGCTCGCGGGTGGGTTCCAAAATCAGAGAGCGCGGCATCCGGGACTTGGCCCGACCGTGCGATAGTATATCCAGCATCGGCAGGGTAAACGACGCTGTCTTGCCCGTGCCTGTTTGCGCACACCCGAAAATATCACGCCCCATGAGGACGACCGGGATCGCCTTCTCCTGAATGGGAGTGGGTGTATCGTAACCAGCGTCTGCGACAGCCCGCAAAAGCTCGTCGCTCAGTCCTAAATCAGAAAAGCTCATGAAGCGGTAAAAAACCAATCTGGCGACCCGTCACAGCGCCAATCGCTTTGGGGTCGCGCTTCCAGTAAACCGTAAGGAGGCGGAGTGTATGACTTCGCAGCCATCTGTCAATCACTCCTGCAATAATCACACACCGGGGTGATGCCAAATTGTCACAGTTCGCATCTGGTTGAAACATACTCGAAAAACATCTATCAGTTTATCAACTACGCTGAGACTCATTTAACACGATAATGTCTCCACATAACGCATTGTAAATATGATGTTTTTCAAATATCCCGAGAGTGAACCGTCATGACCAAAAAGACGCCCGTTGTGCTCATTCCGGGCCTCCTGTGCAATGAAGTTTTGTGGTCCCATCAACTGTCGACGATGGACGACATAGCCGAAATGCATGTGGCCGATACCACATGCGATGACAATGTATCGGATATGGCCGTTCGCATCCTCGAATCAGCACCAGAGACTTTCGCGCTGGCTGGCCTCTCCATGGGCGGGTATGTGGCTCAGGAAATCATGCGGCGGGCACCCGAGCGGGTAACGCGTCTGGCGTTGCTGGACACGTCGGCGCGCGGCGATAATGACGAGCAACGACGACGCCGCACGGCTTTAATTGCACAGGTCAAGGCAACGCCAGCAGAAAAATTCAGCGGTGTTACCAGACGATTGCTGCCCA
>JAJFID010000118.1 GCA_021775325.1 Rhodospirillales bacterium | reverse complement strand
CTTCGGTACACTCACGTTCACGGAGAACATATTGATGATGCTATCCTAAATATCGGCATCAGCCTTCCGGAACACGACGAGAACATTTTCGTGTTAAAACGCAAGAAACTGGGAACTGTAAGTGAACAAACGGACTGACACCGCTACACAGAAATTACACATAAAGAAGAAGTATGCCCAAATGAATAAGGGGCAATATCTTTATACCGAATTGTTTTATATAGGAAAATATTGGTAGCGGAGGAGTGCAACAATCAAGACCCTACAATAACCATACACGTGTAACCGTACGTTGCGAATGGATACGACTAGTCGGTTCGGCAACGCAACCGTAAAACGACTGCTCTAACCTTAAAGTCGGACATGAGAATATAGGCAACTAATTTCCGCTAACGCCCCTAGGCGGACATCAAGCCAAATCTAGATGCACCCGTCGCAGTGTTCAGCACCCAGTTACGGTTTGATGTTTCAGATGCGGAAGTAAGTCCGCCTTAACTCCAACCTCACAGGCAAGATCTCTTCACCGTTTGTGTGCTCGTCGCGAATTCGTGTGTCACAACGCCTTAAGTCAATTCACTCAATCTCAGCAGAGCCCCTTGACTCTTTTCGCATAATGATCTTTGTTATAACAAATGACAAATAAAATACCCATTATCTTGCTTCCGCCACTACTAACTCGTCACCTACTGAAAACATGATTGCAAAACAGGAGAGACAAATGAGGCTCACGAAAACACTAGCACTCGGACTTGCGGCGATACTGGCAACCACGTCACTCGCTCTTGCCGGGCAAGGCGACACATTGAAAACTGTGAAAGAACGAGGTGCGCTCAATTGCACCGGACACAACGGTTCCTATCTCGGCATGGCCGAAGTAGATGACCAGGGTCATTGGAAAGGGTTCGACATCACCCTTTGCAAGGCCGTCGCGACCGCCATTTTTGGTAGCGATGAAGGACATCTCAATATCCTGCCCACCAGTTGGGCACAACGTTGGCCGTCCATTCAATCAGGCGAACTGGACATCATCATCAAGTCTAGTGGCTGGACCATGGGGCGTGACACCGATGTTAACATGCAATTCAGCCGCCCCTATATGATGGCCCCAATCCACTACATCGCTCGGAAGGATACAGGTGCCACTGACGCAAGTGGCCTCGACGGAGGAACCCTGTGTGTCCAAACCGGCACCACCCTGGAACGCAACGCCGTGGAGCATGCGGCAGCAAAAGGTTATGCTCTCGAAGTTGTACCGTTCGAGAAAACGGAAGAAGCGAAGGCTTCTTATCTTTCCGGCCGGTGTGATGCTTACATCGACTGGGATCTGCAACTCGCGGTTTTGCGCGCGACAGAGATTAAAGATCCGGAAAACCACATCATTCTTCCAGATGTTCTGTCAGCCGAGCCTATTGGCATTGTTATGCGTCAAGGTGACGACAATTGGGTCGATATTGCGAATTGGTTGCTGTCAGCATTATGGATGGCGGACGAGAATGGTGTGACCAGTGCGAACGTCGATGAGATGAAAGCCAATCCCCCGTCACCGGGCATCGCCAAGCTTCTCGGTGCTACACCTGGGGTTGGTGAACGCCTCGGCCTGGGAGACGATTGGGCATACAACGTGATTAAGCGTCACGGGAACTATAATGAAATGTGGGAAGCCAATCTCGGCCAAGGATCGGCCTACAAGCTCGCGCGTGGGGTCAATGGTCTGATCCGGGACGGTGGTATCCTGCACTCTCTTGTTATGGACTAACCTCCCTACCTTTGCCCGCCGGTCTGGTACCTAGCCGGGCCGGCGGAGTTTTTTGGGCCCAAAAAGGGTTCGCCATTCACAGGAAAAATTTGAACCGATATGCTCTCTATAATCCGAAACCGGAAGTTCAGAGCCGCTGCGTTACAGTTCGGGTTTATCGCCATTCTTCTTGCCATCCTGTTTTCCGCCATTGTGACGGGCCATAACAACCTTGAGGAACAGGGCATTACATCCGGGTTCAGTTTTTTGGACCGATCAACCGGGTTTGATGTTGGCTACTCACTGATCGACTTCACACCATACGATACTTATGGAAAGATGATCCAGGTCGGTCTCATCAATACCCTTTTTCTTGGCGTGATCGGTATTGCCCTGGCGAATATGATCGGTTTAACGATCGCAGTTTTCCGGCTCTCTCAGAACGCTACTTTGAATCTAATCGGTACTTTATACATCGAGGTTTTTCGAAACATTCCCATCATTTTGCAGGTTTTCTTCTGGTATTCCCTGCTCACGCACTTACCGCGGCCCAAGAGCGCGTACTCAATCTTTGAGAGCTTTTATCTGTCCGCGCGTGGGCTTTACATGCCCGGTCTCAATGTCAGTACGGGGATGGTAACCATTTCTGTTTTCGTGGTGTTGTTTGGTCTAGGGCTATCCTTATGGTTGGCATGGTCTCGACGCTTCAAGCGGCTCGCAGACCAGAAGAAAAAGGCCATGGTTTGGGGGCTGTTTTCGGTTGCCGTAGCAATTGGTACTTTCACCCTGT
>JAJFID010000117.1 GCA_021775325.1 Rhodospirillales bacterium | reverse complement strand
GCCGAACAGGTTGTTATTGCCGAAGTCCAACGGAGGAGGTGGCGGTGGCGGAGGAGGTGGCGGAGGAGGCGGAGGCGGCGGTGGCGGTGGCGGTGGTGGTGGAGGTGGTGGCGGTGGTGGTGGCGGAGGCGGTGGTGCAACAGCCTCAACAACAGGTGCCTCGGTCGGCGCCTCAATGGGGGTCTCTGTAGGCGTTTCTGCAGCCACCGCCAGTGGCGCAGCTTCCGCTGGTTCCGGCGGAGGCGGCGGAGGCGGCGGGGGTGGAGGAGGTGGTGGTGGCGGAGGTGGTGGCGGAGGTGGTGGTGGAGCCGCCTCGGCAACCGCAACCGGTTCCGGCGCAGGCTCTGCTGCGGGCTCTGGTGCGGGCTCTGGCGCAGGTTCCGGTTCAGCTACGGGTTCCGGCTCCGGTTCTGGCTCAGGTGCGGGATCATTCCCGGCGTCTGCTACCGCTGTTGCCTCGCTGACGGCTTCGACCGTTTCCGTTGCTTCCGCCACAGCCTCGGCAGCGCTGCCACCGGTCTCAAGCGCTGCGGACAGGGTTTCGCTGAATGCACCGTCGGCGTCGCCACCACTGGCTGCGGCAATGACCTGTTCCACATTGTCGCCAGAAGCCAGGGCCTGAACCAGTTGATCGCTCGCCGAAACGGGAACTGCTGCTTGTGCTTCTGCCGCGCTGACCGCCTCGACAGCAGCCTGCGCGGTCTGCACGGCGTCACCGACAGACCCGCCATTGGCGAGCGCCTCGGCCAGTGCCGCCTGAAATTCGCCGGACCCACCGGCATCGCCAGCCACATCTCCCGATGCCAGCGATTGCAACAACTGGTCCTCAGCCGACACCGGTGTCGCCACCGACCCCAGGGCATCCGCCGTTCCAGCGGCCGCCGCGTTGGCACCCTGGACCGAGTCCGCCGCGTTCTGCCCCTGGGCCAGATTATCGGCCAGTTGTTCAGAAAACGAAGAAACGGCAGCGGCCACCTGATCCGGTGACAGGCCTTCGGTAGGCAGCAGTTCCGCCAGTGTCTCTTCTACATTTTCACCACTGGACAGCGCCGCCATGAGGGCATCCGCGCCGCTCAGCGGCACGACGGAGCCCTGCTCCGCTGCAGCAATGGATTCCTGTGCACTGGCGGCATCCGCCAGCGCATCCAGCATGGAGCCGCCCTCCTCCAGCGACGACGTCAGGGCATCGGCGAATGCCGCACCGCCCTCGCCTTCCGCGGCTTCGCCCAGAACCTCGTTAATGACTTCTTCGGCATTTTCGCCCGACGCCAGCGCCAGCAGGAGCTGGTCTTCTGCCGACAGTTCCTCAAGCGGGATTTCGATGTCGGCTTCCGCCAGGGCCTGATCCAGTGGCAGACCGTCAAGAAGACCGTCTATAAGGGCGTCAGCCGCGTCCCCCTCGCCCAACTGATCAAGCACACCTTCGATGCCCTCACCCGAGGCAAGCGCTGCCAGAACAGGATCAACAATCTCGCCTTCCCCCTCACCCGCGGAATCGGCTGCCGTTGGCAATGGCACATCAAAAACGCCTTTGGCATCTGCAAGCGCCTGTTCCGGGGAATCACCAAAGGCAAGTCCCTCAGCCAGAGCCTGGACAAATGCTTCCTGATAGGCAACCAACTCGCTTGGTGACAGGCCTTGTGCGATGGCTTCCTGCACGGCTGCGTCAAAGACCTCCTGAAAGGCGTCACCCAATCCGGCCTCACCCGAAATGGATGCCAGCAGGGCCTCAAGCGAGTTTGGCACGGCCTCGTCGGTCGCCGCGCCGTCCTCTGGAACTTCGTCACCGGGCAATGCATCTGTCGCGGTATCGGTGGCCTGGGCGACCCGGACCGGAGAATTTGTGCCGAGATACTGCGCAACTGCATCCGGCGTCAGCGCTTCGCCACCCTGCATTCTGATGGTCGGCAAAGACGGGCCGGAAAAGTAGCCGGTAATGACATACTGGGTGCCGTTGGCAGCCTCAATGATCAGGTCGCCACCGGAACGCAGGAACGCGGATGTATCCGCGTTGAGATCAGGAATCACGAATTCACCGCCGGCATCCGAGGTTACCGCGGTGATCTGATCCGAACTGCCCTTTCTCAACTGCATCTGTTGCGTAAATGCCTAATGTTGGTTCCGACCAATTCTTCCATCAATTGCGCAAGAACAGTGTAGCCCTTTGACAATCAAATTGAAATCACTGTCCTGTCTTTGTTACGAAAAGTAACAAATCCATAATGCATTGGAATATAAGATTTATTATGAGGCAAACCAACTGTGGCATATGTGTGTATGTGCTGTCCAAAACCCGCTTATCACGCACCCAGACAGAACGGTGGATTGCCCCGGCCTTTTCAACTCAGATCCGGTGAAAATACGGTCCCGAAGCCGCGGGGTCATAGCGTCGACTATTCGTCATTGTTGACGTCAGTATGATCCTTGAACGGCTTCAGTCTGAGTTTGGTCTGATGATCCGCCGGCGCGGGTGAGCCATCGGGCAGGAATCCGCGATAGTAGCTCTTTTGCCACCGCGAATCATTGGCTTCTGTGCCGGCTTTGGGCAGGTCGATGATAAAGTCGCGGCGTGATTGCTGCCAGGCGTCGTGTTGTTGCTGTTTTTCAGGCACCGAGTCCAGAGATCGTATTTCCGGCTCAAATTCTTCCAAAACACCCCTTTTTACCGGGAAAAACGTGCAAAATGGCTCTCCGGGCTCAAAAACGATGGTTTGGCCCGGGGCTGTTATGGCCCAGTTCATTGTAAAACTGTAGGGTGACCAGTCGGTCTCGACGATGCCGGTCAATGGCGTAATACCATGTTTGCGTTGGTTGGCCGGCCCCGATACCACGAGATTGTATCCGGGTTCTGTTTCAAACAGGTAGCCTGTGTGAAAGGTAACAATCCCTGAACCAAAATGGCTGGTCGGCCTGAATTCAGGCTCGCCCACAGCCGTAACCGTTACAGCGTCCTTGGTTTGTTCGCCGTTCCAGCAGACTTCATACCGTGTGGGACAGAGGATTTCCCAGCCGTAGGCGTTGGCCATGTTCAGTGGCAGACAGCGATAGCCGAACTCCATGGGCAAGCCATCCATCCACCGGCGCGAGACAGGCGCTGCGCGAATGGTGGGCTGTACGCTGCCGGTTGGATAACAGATTAATCGCAACGACCATCGCTCCCCATCTGAGCTCCCCACCTGAACGAGCGTTACTAAATCATGCCCGGCGATGGTGATCAAACCGAAGCCTCAGGCGTTCATGCACCTGCGTCCGAAGGGGATAACTCAGCAGTTGAGAGCCATCGATTTATTATCCTGTTTGGTCAGCACAGAAACATGAACATCGCACCGCAGCCTGAAGCCTATGCTTTCGTAAAGCCGGATGGCTGACGCATTGGATTTCCAGGCGTGAAGGAATGGTGTCTCGCCCCGCGCCCGAATAGATGTCATGACATGGCTCAACAGTCGGCGACCGTAACCGCACCCCCGAAAATCGGGATGGGTGCAAACGCCGCTGATTTCCGTATATCCAGGAAACCGCATCCTCTCACCAGCCATGGCGATCAGGCGGCCGTCGACGCGCACACCAAAATAATCCCCCATGACATGGGTTCGGGCAACAAAAGGCCCCGGCTTCGTGCGTTCCGCGAGCGTGAGCATTTCAGCGGCGTCTTTGTCTTCAAGTGCCGCGATATCGCCATGATCATCCACAGGCAGTTGTGTGCCTGAATCAAGCATTTGAACCCCAAGCTTTTGATCGACCAGCCTAAGCGCCGCCGGGGTCGTGAACGGTTTTGCCTGCAGGATAAAAACCCGCTCACGCGGCTTGATCAGTGACGAAAGGCGCTCCAGAGCGTGCGGCTCATCATCTCGAGGCGACGCAAACTGATTGACGTCTCTGGCATAACGCCGGGCGAGGTGATCGCCATCACTCAGTTCCAGATGCGATGTTGTCAGACTCGACCACACGGGACGATCAAGCGGTGTCATGCCCGTTTTTCCAGACTACGGGATTTGGTTGTCAGAACATCCCTGAATTTTCCTGCCGACAATTTTGTCTCCAGGCCGTCAAGCTGCTCCGTTAGTGGTCCTGTCAGATCGGAGCACATTTCCGCAACGGCGTCCTGTATGACCGGCCACCAGATTTTCTTTGCCTCATCTACGAGTTGTCGCCCCTCAGGGGTGAGCGTAAAAAGCCTGACCCGCCGATCTTCTTTTTCAGTCGTCGTCGTAATCCATCCAGCCGCCTCCAGATTTCGGACCATGCGTGAAACACCGGGCTGAGCAATGCCAAGTAAATCAACGAGTGTGCCGAGCGAGGCCGGTTCTGCGTCGTCGAGGACGGCGAGCAGCGGCATGTGACAGGCTGCTACATCACACCCAACGTCGCGGAGCCAGACATGAGTGGCCGTTTGCAGCAGAGTCCCTGCGCGTTTAAGCCTGCTGCCCA